>RFSP01000179.1 GCA_009923895.1 Betaproteobacteria bacterium
GTGAAAAGATGTACGGGGTGTGGTGGTCGGGCGCCGAGCCCGATGTCAAAGACGTCGGTGCTGCCGCCAAGGGCTACAACGCACTGGCCATGCAGCACGGCGCCGAGCCCAACGCCAAGATCGTCAAAGACATCCTGGCCACCCTGCATGCCAAGAACCAAGGCACGGGTCCCAAAGAAGAAGTGGGTCAAGTGCTCTACATGCGCGGCATGATCGCCTCCATGCTGGCGGTCGAGGGTGTCAAGCGTGCCCAAGAGCGTTATGGCAAAGGCAAGGTCATGACGCCGGAGCAAGCGCGTTGGGGCTTTGAGAACCTCGCACTCGATCAGAAGAAGCTCGACGCCTTGGGCTTTGCCGGCGTGATGCGTCCCGTGTCCACCAGCTGCGCCGATCACATGGGCGCTTCGTGGGCCCGCATCCACACCTGGGATGGCGCCAAGTGGGGCTTCTCGTCCGACTGGTACGAGGCCGACGACTCCATCCTCAAGCCTCTGGTCCGCGCATCGGCCGAAAAGTACCTCGCTGAAAAGAAAATCCAGCGTCGCACCCCGGCCGACTGCCAGTCGTAACCCGTCATTGCGAGGTACGCGTCAATGCGAGGTGCTGCTTCGGCACCTCGTAATTGCGAGGCCCTACTTCAGTACCTCGTCATTGCGAGGCCCGAAGGGCCGAAGCAATCTCCTCGCATGACGGGCCACCCCCGTCATGCGAGCGCTGACCTCGGCACCTCGTCATTGCAAGGCTTTACCTCGGTCCCCGTCATTGCGAGGCGCAAAGCGCCGAAGCAATCTCCCGCCCCGCCGTCTCCCCAAGGACACCGCATGAACACCGCCACCACCCTGCTCAACGTCAACGGCATCGAAGTGATCTACAACCACGTGATCCTGGTGCTCAAAGGCGTGTCGCTCAACGTCCCCGAGGGCAAGGTCGTGGCCTTGTTGGGCGGCAATGGCGCGGGCAAGACCACCACCTTGCGTGCGGTCAGCAACCTCTTGGCCGGTGAGCGCGGCGAGGTCACCAAAGGCTCGGTCGAGCTCCGTGGCGAGCGTATTGAAAAACTCAGCCCTGCGCAAATGGTCGATCGTGGCGTCATCCAAGTCATGGAAGGCCGCCATTGCTTCGCCCACCTCACCATCGAAGAAAACCTCATGACGGGCGCCTATACGCGCAAAGACGGCAAAGCCGCCGTGGCACAAACGCTCGAGAAGGTGTACAACTATTTCCCGCGTCTCAAAACGCGACGCACCTCGCAAGCCGCCTACACCTCGGGCGGTGAGCAGCAAATGTGCGCCATCGGCCGTGCGCTCATGGCCAACCCCAAAATGGTCTTGCTCGACGAGCCCTCCATGGGCCTGGCCCCGCAAATCGTGGAAGAAGTCTTTGAAATCGTCAAAGACCTCAACACCAAAGAACGCGTCACCTTCTTGCTGGCCGAGCAAAACACCAACATCGCTCTGCGTTACTCCGATTACGGCTACATCCTCGAAAACGGCCGCGTCGTCATGGACGGCGAGGCCAAGGCCCTGCGCGAAAACGAAGACGTCAAAGAGTTCTACCTGGGCATGGGTGGAGGCGATCGCAAGAGCTTCAAAGACGTCAAGAGCTACAAGCGCCGCAAGCGCTGGTTGGCCTGATCCCTGTTTCCTCATCCACCCATTTCTCTTTCGTGCATCGGCTCTGCCATGAACGACCCTCAAGACGCCTGGGGCTTTGCTCCACCGCCCTTCAACGCCGACCAAGCGCTGCAACGCCTCAAGCGCGACTTGCGCGAGCTGGGCCTGGCCGAGCGCGAAGGCGTGTTTGAAAAGCGCGGCCTGGCCGTGGCCCGCTTGCAACTTCAAGACAACACCCTGCAAGCCGCCGTGGTCGACAAGCCGCAGCGCACCGGCCCGCGATGGCAAGCCCAGACCCTGCGTGACGGCGCAGCCGTACGCGACTTCACTGCGGCCCTCAAGCGCAAATTGGCGCAATGGAGCGACTCCGATGATTGATCTCAACGCCTATCGCGCCTTGGAGCGTCGCGATCCGGCGCAACGCGACGCGGCCCTGCTGGCCGCCTTACCCGGCCTCATCACGGCCGCCAAAGCGGCGCCTGCCATGGCCGAGCACTTGGCGGCTGTTTCACCGGCTGACGTCACCTCGTGGACCGCATGGGCGCAGGTTCCCGTCACCCGCAAGTCCGAGCTCTTGGAGCGCCAAAAAGCCCAACGCGCCACCGACCCCTTTGGCGGGTACTCCACCATCGGCTGGCGCACGCTGCGTGGCCTCAAAGACGCTCAACGCGTCTACCAGTCGCCCGGCCCCATTTACGAACCCGAAGGCACCACGGCCGACTATTGGCGCATCGCGCGCGCGCTGCTCGCCGCCGGCTTTGAGCCAGGTGACTTGGTGCACAACAGCTTTAGCTATCACCTCACCCCTGGCGCGTGGATGATGGAAAGCGGCGCACAGGCCATCGGTTGCACCGTCTTTCCCGGCGGTGTGGGCAACACCGAAATCCAACTCCAAGCCATGGTTGACTTGCAACCCCAGGCTTACTGCGGCACCCCCAGCTTCTTGCGCATCCTGCTCGAAAAAGCGGCCGAGACCCACATCGCGTTGCCATCGCTCAAAAAGGCCCTCGTCAGTGGCGAGGCCTTCCCACCGTCATTGCGTGACTGGCTTCAAGACCGCGGCATTCAAGGCTATCAAGCCTATGCCACGGCCGATGTGGGTTTGGTGGCTTATGAGACTTCCGCCCGTGAGGGCCTCGTCATTGACGAAGGCGTCATCGTCGAAATCGTGCGCCCCGGCACGGGCACGCCCGTGCCCGACGGCGAGGTGGGCGAAGTCGTGGTCACCGTGTTGCACCCGCAATACCCCCTGGTGCGATTCGGCACCGGAGACCTCTCTGCGGTGTTGGCGGGGCACTGTCCCACCGGCCGCACCAATGGCCGCATCAAAGGCTGGATGGGCCGCGCCGATCAAACCGCCAAGGTTCGCGGCATGTTTGTGCACCCCAGCCAAGTGGCCGAAGTGGTGCGTCGCCATCCGCAGGTGTTGCGTGCGCGTTTGGTGGTCGAAGGCGAGATGGCCAATGACCGCATGACGCTTCGCATTGAAAGCGCCGCGCAAGACGATGCGCTCACCCAAGCCGTGGCCCAATCCGTGCGCGACATCACCAAGCTGCGTGCCGACGTGCAGTGGTGCCCACCCGGGTCTTTGCCCAACGACGGCAAGGTCATCGAAGACGCACGTCGATACGATTGACCTGCATCAAACCCAGATCAACCCCAAAAGCAAACTAGTTTTCCGCCTGGCGTTACTATCCTTACTTCTCTCAATGGAGATTCAGACATGAAGAAGTCAATGCACACCCTGGTCGCAGGCCTCATCGCCGCGCTGATGTCGTCTGTGGCATTCGCCTACCCAGACAAGCCTGTCACCATCATCGTGCCTTTCGCGGCCGGCGGTCCCACCGACAAGGTCGCACGCGACTTGGCCGAAGCCATGCGCAAGCACCTCAACAACCAAACCATCGTCATCGACAACGTCGGTGGTGCCGGCGGCACCTTGGGCGTCAACAAAGCCGCCAAGGCACCGGCCGATGGCTACACGCTCTTGGTCCACCACGCCGGTCTGGCCACGGCCCCGGCCTTGTACCGGTCCTTGCCCTACAAAACGCTCGAAGACCTCGAGTTCTTGGGCATGATCAACGACGTGCCCATGACCATCGTGGGCCGTCCCAGCTTGCCGGCCAACAACATGGCCGAGCTGCGCACCTGGATCAACGCCAACAAGGGCAAGATCAATCTCGCCAATGCGGGCTTGGGCGCTGCGTCGCACCTGTGTGGCCTCTTGTTCCAGCAAGCCGTCGCAGTCGACATGGCCACCATCCCCTACAAGGGCACGGCCCCGGCCATGACCGACCTCATGGCCAACCAGGTCGACCTCATGTGCGACCAAACCACCAACACCTCGGGCCAAATCGAATCCGGCAAGATCAAGGCCTTTGCGGTCACCACGCCCAAGCGTCTCACCACCCCGGCGCTGGCCAAGTTGCCCACCATGGACGAGTCCGGTTTCAAGGGCTTTAACGTCACCATTTGGCACGGCCTGTACGCGCCCAAAGGCACGCCCAAGCCCATCCTCGACCAGCTCAACGCCGCCCTCAAAGCCGCGCTCAAAGACCCCGAGTTCGTCAAGCGCGAAGAAGCCCTGGGTGCTGTGGTCATCAACGACAACCGCGTCAACCCTGCCGAACACAAAAAGTTCGTCGAAGCCGAAATCGCCAAGTGGGGCCCGGCCATCAAGGCCGCAGGTCAGTACGCCGACTGACGAGTCAAGCGTGGGCCTGCGGCCCAGGTCCCACGCTTAGATTGCCACGTCGGCCTACGGCCTCCTCGCAATGACG
>RFSP01000180.1 GCA_009923895.1 Betaproteobacteria bacterium
CACCGACATGGCGCAAGAAGGTACACAGGTGTTTGCTGAAGTTCGAGGCAAGGCGCTGCCGATGGTGGTGAGCGCCATGCCGTTCACCCCGCACCGGTATCACCGCGGATGATGCCGCAATTCATCGTCACCCTTTTCAAATTCACATCTCATCCACAGGAGCTGTCATGAAAGTTCTCTACACCGTCGATCATGAATGGATTGCACTGGACGACGCCGGCGTGTCCACCGTGGGCATCACCGCCCACGCACAAGATGCGCTGGGGGACGTTGTGTTTGTGGATTTGCCCACCGTCGGCGCCTCGGTCGCCAAGGGCGATAACGCCGCCGTGGTGGAGTCGGTGAAGGCCGCTGCAGACGTGAAAAGCCCCATGTCGGGCGAGGTGGTGGAGGTCAACGAGGCCTTGCGCGCCGATCCTTCCCTGGCCAACAGCGACCCCATGGGACAAGGGTGGTTCTACAAGTTGCGCGTGAGCCAAGCCGCCGAGGCCGCCGACCTGATGGACTCCACCGGATACGACGATTTGCTCAAAACACTTTGATCAACCGTTCTTGAAAGCCTGCCATGCTGATGACCGCCCAACTTTCTGAGACTTCGCAGCGCTCACTCGCTGAGTTGGAGCCTCATGACGAATTTGTCGCTCGCCACATTGGACCGCGCCCGGACGACGAGGCGCACATGCTCAGCGTCATTGGCGCGGCATCGCGGCAGGCATTGATCGAAGCTGTCGTGCCCCGTTCAATTGCCCGCTCGCAGACCATGCAATTGCCTGCCGCCGTCTCAGAGGTGCAGGCGTTGGAAGAACTGCGCGAATTGGCCCGACGCAACCGCGTCTTTAAGAGCTTCATTGGGCAGGGCTATTACGGGACCCACACGCCCAAAGTGATTTTGCGAAACATTCTGGAGAATCCGGCCTGGTACACGGCCTACACGCCTTACCAGGCGGAAATTTCTCAAGGCCGCTTGGAAGCCTTGGTCAACTTTCAGACCATGATTTGCGACCTCACCGGGATGGCGATTTCCAACGCCTCGATGTTGGACGAGGCCACGGCAGCTGCCGAAGCCATGACTTTGGCCAAACGCAGCGTCAAGTCCAAATCAGACACCGTCATCGTGTCTTCGGACTGCCATCCTCAAACGATCGAGGTCTTGCGAACCCGGGCTGAACCGTTGGGACTGAAGGTCTTGGTGGGCATGGCACCGGCCCTGATGGCCGAGCACGACTACTTTGCCGTGATCGCTCAATATCCCGCCACCACCGGACTGATTCATGACTTGCGATCGCATGTGGAAGCAGCACACGCCAAACAAGCGGCTTTCATCGTCGCGGCCGACCTGTTGGCATTGACCCTCTTGGTGCCACCGGGGGAATTCGGTGCCGATATTGTGGTGGGATCCAGCCAGCGCTTTGGGGTGCCCATGGGGGCCGGCGGTCCGCACGCGGCCTTCTTGGCCTGCAAGGAGGAGTTCAAACGATCGATGCCAGGACGTTTGGTGGGCGTGAGCGTGGACGCGCACGGCGCGCCGGCCTACCGCTTGGCCCTGCAAACGCGGGAACAACACATCCGGCGTGAGAAAGCCACGTCCAATATTTGCACGGCGCAGGTGTTGTTGGCCGTGATGGCCAGCATGTACGCCGTCTACCATGGGCCACAGGGTTTGCGTCAGATCGCCAGACGTGTGGCGAAATTGACGGCCACTTTGAGCCTGGGCCTGCGCGCCTTGGGTCATCGCGTGATCAACCCATCCGCCTTTGACACCCTCACCATGGAGACTGGAGAGCACACGCAATCTATTTTGGATCGCGCGATTTTAGGCGGTGCCAATCTTCGACGCGTGTCGGCTCAACACCTGGGCGTGGCCTTGGATGAAACCACCACACCGCAGGACATTCGCCACCTGTGGTCGTGGTTTGCGAAGGAAGGTCAAGCCCTGCCCGACCTCGATGCCCTGGCTGAAACCGCCACTTCACTCATCCCCGATGCGTTGCTGCGCACCAGCGATTTCTTGACCCATCCGGTGTTCAACACGCACCACAGCGAAACCCAAATGCTGCGTTACTTGCGAGCCTTGTCTGACAAAGACTTGGCACTTGATCGCAGCATGATTCCCTTGGGTTCTTGCACCATGAAGCTCAATGCCACCAGCGAAATGGTGCCCATCACCTGGCCCGAATTTGCTGAGCTGCACCCCTTCGCACCGGTCGATCAGCTCCAGGGACTGTGGACCTTGAACGATCAACTCACCCAGTGGCTGTGTCAAGCCACGGGGTATTCAGGGATCAGCTTGCAACCCAATGCTGGATCTCAGGGCGAGTACGCGGGGCTCTTGGTGATTCGCGCCTGGCACGCCTCTCGCGGGGAGCAGCACCGTGACATTTGCCTGATTCCAGAGTCCGCCCACGGCACCAATCCTGCCAGCGCCCAAATGGCAGGAATGAAGGTGGTGGTGGTCAAGTGCGATGCCTCCGGCAATGTGGACATGGACGATTTGCGCCGGCTGTGCGAGCTTCACTCTCAAAACCTCGCCGCTGTGATGATCACCTACCCGTCCACCTATGGTGTGTTTGAGGCTCGCGTCAAAGAACTGTGTGAGCTGGTGCACCTCCATGGGGGTCGCGTGTACGTGGACGGCGCCAACATGAACGCTCTCGTGGGCGTGGCTGCGCCGGGTGAGTTTGGCGGCGATGTGAGCCATTTGAACCTGCACAAGACTTTTTGCATTCCCCACGGAGGCGGCGGGCCAGGTGTTGGCCCCGTGTGCGTGGTGGAAGACCTGGTGCCCTTCTTGCCGGGTCACCAAGCCACTTGCCTGGGCGGCGAGCAGTCGGTGGGCGCGGTCTCAGCGGCGCCTTTAGGCAACGCCGCAGTGCTGCCCATCAGCTGGATGTATATGCGCATGATGGGCGCTGAGGCCCTGCGCACCGCCACAGAAACGGCGATTCTTTCGGCGAATTATGTGGCGGCCAGACTCTGCGACCACTACCCCGTGCAATTCAGCAGCAATGTGGCCTCATTGAAGGGCGGCGGTGTGGCACACGAGTGCATCTTGGACCTGCGCCCGCTCAAAGAGAGCTCGGGCGTCACAGCCGAAGACGTGGCCAAGCGTTTGATTGACTATGGTTTTCACGCGCCCACACTGAGCTTTCCTGTGGCCGGCACATTGATGGTGGAGCCCACTGAGAGCGAATCTCTGCAAGAATTGGACCGTTTTTGCGATGCCATGATCGCCATTCGCCAAGAAATTGCGCGCGTCGAGCATGGGCAGTGGCCCCGCGAGAGCAATCCGCTCAAAAATGCGCCGCATACCGCCGCAGCGCTCTTGCGCTCAGAGTGGGACCTTCCTTACTCCCGAGAGGAAGCCGCCTACCCGGTGGTCAGCTTGCGCCAGCAAAAGTATTGGCCCCCTGTGGGCCGGGTGGACAATGTCTATGGCGATCGCAACCTGTTTTGCAGCTGCGTGCCCATGAGCGAGTGGGCCAATGGCTAAGCGCGCTTGAGCATCAGGATGCCGTTGGGATCGAAGAGTCGACCTTCTTCTCCTTGACCAAGTAGCTGTAGAGCACTGGCACCACCACCAGCGTCAACAAGGTGGAGGTGATCACGCCCCCAATGATGGCCCGTCCCATGGGGGCTTGAATCTCTCCACCGTCATTGAGCGCCAGAGCCAAGGGCAGCATGCCGAACACCATCGCACCCGTGGTCATGATGATGGGGCGCATCCGTGTGAGCCCTGCTTGCAACAGCGCCTGCGGGACGGTGGCGCCCAAGCGCCGTGCGTGGTTGGCAAAGTCGACCAACAAGATGGCATTCTTGGTGACCAATCCCATGAGCATCACCAATCCGATCATGGAAAACACATTGAGCGTGCTGCGCCAGAACAACAGGGCCAACATCACGCCAATCAATGAGAGCGGCAACGAGGCCATGATGGCGATCGGTTGCACAAAGCTGCCAAACTGACTCGCCAGCACGATGTAGATGAAGATCACCGCCAAGGCCATGGCCCCCAGCAAGCCCCCAAAGGCCTCGGATTGCTGTTGCATCTGACCGCCCACGTCAAAACTGTAGCCGGGAGGCAGTGCGGTTTGCTTGATCAGCGCTTGAACCTCGGCACCCACCTCTCCTGCAGAACGATCTTTGACGCCCGCGAACACCGCCTCTCGGCGCTGGAGATTTTGCCGGCGGATGATTTCTGGATTGAACACCGGCTCAAGCGTGGCCACATTTTCCAAGGTGATGGGCGTGCCGTCTGGATTGCTGCGGCGGGAGGGGATCCGCGGACGGATGAGGATGCGTCCGTGGCCCGGCTCCAGACCAGGTCCTGGCAGATGGTGTAGTTGCCGTCGGTGATCCACCGCTCGCCCCGGGTGGCGGCC
>RFSP01000019.1 GCA_009923895.1 Betaproteobacteria bacterium
CGTCTGCCGCCACCGGCAGGCCGCGCACCGCCGATTTTCCCAGGGGTCTTGCCAAAAATCACCCCGTTTTGGTGACATTCTCGCAACACCTAGCGTTTACCCCACTCCTTGGTGAAAAGTAGTTTTGATACAACTTCGGCGTTCCTCATTCCATCCGGACACGGCCCTCTTTTGGGGATCCCGTCGATCCGGGCATTTTTGTTGTGTCACAGGAGACAACCGGTGAAGAAAACTTCCCTCAAGCGTACGCGCACCACGCAAGTCAGCGCCCTGACTGCCGTGGCCGGCGCCGTGCTGCTGATCAGCACCCAGGCCCAGGCCCAAGACACCCAAAGCGTGACGGTGACGGGCATCCGCAGCGCCATTGAAAGCGCCATCAGCGTCAAGAAGAATGCCGACAACATCGTCGAGGCGCTGAACGCGGAAGACATCGGCAAGTTGCCCGACGCCACGGTGGCCGAGTCGGTGGCCCGCCTGCCCGGTGTGACCGCTCAGCGCAACAAGGTCACGGGTCGCGCCTCGTCCATCAGCGTGCGCGGCATGTCGCCCGACTTCAACGGTGCCACGCTCAACGGACGTGAGCAGGCTTCCACCGGCGACAGCCGTGGCGTGGAGTTTGACCAGTTCCCCGCCGAACTGCTCAGCGGCGTGCTCATCTACAAGACCCCCGACGCTGGCCTCGTGGGCCAGGGCCTGTCATCCACCATCGACCTGCGCACCGTGCGCCCGCTGGACTTTGGCAAGCGCGCCGTGGCGGTGAACGTTCGCAACCAGCGCACGGGCATCGACTCAGGTGCCGGCGAAGGCAAGGGCGACCGCGTGTCGCTGTCTTATGTCGACCAGTTTGCCGACCGCAAGATTGGCTTGGCGCTGGGCTTTACCAAGCTCAAGGAAGAAGGCGCGAAGATTCAGCGCTTCAACTCCTGGGGTGGCTGGGTCACGAACAACGACGCCTGCTCGGGCACGTGGAGCGTGGACGGCACCTCTTGCCTCGGCACGGTGACCAAAGGCGTGAAGACCCCGGGCGGCTTTGGCTCTGACACCGAGCAGACCATCGCCAACCGCGAAGGCACGATGGCGGCTTTGCAGTTCAAGCCCAACAAAGACACCGAGATCACGGTGGACTACTTCAAGTCCAAAGGTGACTTCGGCACCTACAAGCACGGCTTGGAAGGTCCTGTGGGTGGCGTAAGCACGGGCAGCTACGACAGCGGTGGCTATTTGAACAATGCCACCGTCAGCGGCGGCGTGGCCACCTCGGGCACGTTTACCAATTTCCGCGGTGTGATCCGCAACCACGCTGAAGCCTACACCGACCAGCTCGACTCCATGGGCCTGAACGCCAAGACCAAGCTGGGCAGCTGGAAGGCCGCGGCCGACTTGTCCAGCTCGCACGTGGTGCGCAACTCTGAGCGTTTTGAAACCACCGCGGGCGTTCCCAAGGGTGTGACGAACGCCAACGACACCATCAGCTTCAGTGGGTTCAACGGCAGCGACACCAGCAACGTGAAGTACACCACGGGTCTGAACTACGCCGACCCGACCATCATGAAGCTGACCAACGTGCAGGGTTGGGGCGGTGGCTTGCAAGACGGCTACATCGCCAATCCGAAGGTGGATGACAAGATCGACGCCATGCGCTTGTCGGCCAAGCGTGACCTGTCCATGGGCCCGCTGTCATCGCTTGAGTTGGGTGTGAACCGCACCGAGCGCACCAAGGAGCGCACCACGCTGGAAGGCGCCCTGCTGCTCGTGGGCAACACCACGGCCAACTCCGGTTATGCCGTGACCATGCCCAACAGCTATGCCACCACGGCTGGCTCGACCAACATTCCCATCCTGGCCTGGAACCCCATCGGCTCCATGGGCACGGTCTACCAGAAGGCCGCTTGGAGAGACTCCGACATCCTGGCCAAGAACTGGAAGGTGGAAGAAAAGGTCACCACGTCCTACGTGCGCAGCGACCTCGATGGCAAGCTGGGCAAGGTGGACTACAAGGGCAATATCGGCGTGCAGTTTGTGCAAACCGACCAGTCCTCTCAAGGCTACAACATCGACACCTCGCGCTGCAACTCGAGCGCCCACACCTGCGTGGAGACCATTCTGTCGGGCAACAAGTCCTACACCGACTTGCTGCCGAGCATGAACGTCAACTTTGATGTGGGCAATGACTCGGTGGTGCGCCTGGGTGCGGCCAAGGTCATGGCGCGTCCGAACATGGCCGACATGCGTGCGGCCTTCGGGTTTGGCTTTAGCAACGATCAGCAGAAGTTCACGGGCAGCGGCGGCAACTCGCAGCTCGAGCCCTTCCGCGCGTCGGCCTTGGATGTGTCCTACGAGAAGTACTGGGGCAACAAGGCTTACTTGGCGGTGGCCGGTTTCTACAAGAACCTGGACAGCTACATCATCCAGCAGGGCACGTCGTTTGACTTCAAGCCCTACATCACGGCCAACACCACCATGCCGGTGGGTGCGTCGACCGTGGGCATCTTGACCAAGCCGGTCAACGGCAATGGCGGCAACATCAAGGGCATTGAGCTCACGGGCTCCTTCCCTCTGGGCATGCTGGTCAAGCCGCTGGATGGATTTGGTGTGCAGCTGACCTACTCGGACACCTCCAGTTCGATCAACCCGCCCACCTCGGGCTTCTCGACCAACGACGTCGGCCGCGACAAGCTGCCGCTGCCGGGTCTGTCGCGCCAGGTCACCAACCTGCAGTTCTACTACGAGAAGCACGGTCTGCAAGTGCGCGTCGCTCAGCGCCAGCGCTCGGACTTCCTGGGTGAGATCTCTGACTTCCAGGACAACCGTCAGCTGACCTTCATCAAGGGCGAGAGCATCGTCGACTTCCAGATCGGCTACGAACTGCAAAGAGGCTTCCTCAAAGGCTTGTCGGTGCTGTTCCAGGCCAACAACCTGGGCAACGCCGAGTTCAAGCGCTACAAGGATGTCCCGAGCAACGTGATCGAAACCGTCAAGTACGGCAAGACCTACCTGCTGGGCATCAACTACAAGCTCTGATCCTTCACAGGCCTTTGCCTGACCAAAGCCCCACCGGTGACGGTGGGGCTTTTTTTCGCCAGGTGGTGCGCGAGCCACTTGGCGGGTGGACAATGCCACATCACCCATGGGTGGCTTTATGAAGTGGCTTTATTGCGTCACTCTATTGCGTGACTTTCTAGACTGCGGATCATCGTCATGGACTCTCGGACCCACTCCCCTGTACGCAAGATCGTCATCGTGGGCGGCGGCACCGCCGGTTGGATGACAGCAGCGGCCCTGTCCAAGGTGCTGCAAAACCGGTTTGTCATTCAGCTGGTGGAGTCCGATGAGATTGGCACGGTGGGTGTGGGCGAGGCCACCATTCCAATGATCCGCCTGTACAACCAGATCCTGGAGTTGGACGAGGACGAGTTCATTCGGGAAACCCAGGCCACCTTCAAGCTGGGCATTGAGTTTGTCAACTGGGGTCACCTGGGCGAGCGCTACATCCACGGTTTTGGGGTCATTGGTCAGCAGTTGTGGACGACCGACTTCTACCAGTATTGGCTCAAGATGTGGCTGGCCGGCAAGGTGCCCGACCTGGAACACTTCTCGATCAACCGCATGGCGTGCCGCGCCAACAAATGCATGCGTGCGGCCACCGACATGCCCAAGTCGCCGCTGTCAGAAATCGTGCACGCCTTTCACTTTGACGCGGGTTTGTTTGCCAAGTACTTGCGCAAATATTCAGAAAAGCGCGGCGTGATTCGCACCGAGGGGCGGATTGTGAACGTGCCGCTGCGCGGCGATGGCCAGGTGGAAGCCGTCGTGCTAGAAACCGGCGAGCGGGTGGAAGGCGATTTGTTCATTGACTGCTCGGGCTTCAGAGGGCTCTTGATCGAGCAGGCCTTGCACACCGGCTACGAAGACTGGTCGCAGTGGCTGCCCGTCAATCGCGCGGTGGCCGTGCCCTGCGACCACGGGGGAGAGTTCACGCCCTACACACGTGCCACGGCGCACGCCAGTGGCTGGCAATGGCGCATTCCGTTGCAGCATCGCATTGGCAACGGCCACGTGTATTGCAGCGACTTCATCAGCGATGACGAAGCCGCCGCCACCTTGCTCAGCCATTTGGATGGCCAGCCCCGAGCCGAGCCGCGGTTGTTGAAGTTTGTCACCGGCAAGCGACGCAAGGTGTGGAACCAAAACGTGGTGTCCATGGGCTTGGCCAGCGGCTTCTTGGAGCCCCTGGAGTCCACCAGCATTCACCTCATCCAAACCACCATCGACAAGCTCATCACCTTTTTCCCGGACCAGGGTTTCGCGCAGAACGACATCGATGAGTTCAATGCGCAGATGGACGCGGAATTTGTGAGCATTCGCGACTTCATCATCTTGCACTACAAGCTCACCCAGCGTGACGACTCCGCTTTCTGGCGGCGTTGTCGCGACATGGAGGTGCCCGAGTCGCTGACGCGGCGCATGGCGCTGTACAAGCAACACGGCCGTATCTTCCGCGAGGGCGCAGAGCTGTTCACGCCCGTGAGCTGGCTGCAAGTGATGCACGGCCAAGGCCTCAAGCCCGAGAGCTATCACCCGCTGGTGGATGTGTACCCGGAGAAGGACATCCAAGAATTCTTGGATGGCATCGCCACCGTGATACGCAAGTGCGTGGAGGTGATGCCTACCCACGCTGACTACATCGCCCAGCACTGCGCAGCGCAGAAGATGTGACCGGGGCCTCAATAACACATGTCTGCCTTTGATTTATCGGTGCTGTTCTTCTTGCAGTTGGCCGTGATCGTGGCCACCTGCAGGGTCTGCGGCTGGGTGTTTCGGTTTTTGGGTCAGCCGCAGGTGGTCAGCGAGATGATTGCAGGGGTGCTGTTGGGACCGTCCTTGCTGGGGTGGTTGGCACCCGAGGTGAGTGCTGCCTTGTTCCCTCCTGCCTCCAAGCCCATCTTGTTTGCGGTCTGTCAGCTCGGGCTGGTGCTTTACATGTTTCTCATCGGCGTGGAGTTTGACTTCGAGCTCATTCGCTCGCGCTTGCGCACTGCGGCTGCCGTGTCGATGGCGGGCATTGCCGTGCCTTTCACATTGGGGGTGCTGATCGCCTGGCAGGTGTGGGACCGGCCCGAGCTCTTTTCATCGCGCACCACTGCCTTGCAGGCCATGCTTTTCTTGGGCGCGGCCATGTCCATCACGGCCTTCCCCATGCTGGCGCGCATCATCTTTGAGCAAGGCCTGGCCCGCACCTCATTGGGCACTTTGGCCCTGGCGGCAGGCTCCATCGACGATGTGGCGGCGTGGACGGTTTTGGCCGTGGTGCTGGCCAGCTTTCAAGGAGACCCTTCCATTGCCTTGGGCGCCATTGGCGGCGGCATCGCCTTTGCCTTGCTGTGCTTGCTGGGGCTGCGCCGGTGGTTGCGCCCGTGGGGCGAGCAAGTTGAACGCGAGGGTCGCATGAGCGACAACCTCTTGGTGGGCGTGTTGCTGATCGTGATGTTGTCGGCCTGGTTCACCGACTCCATTCAGGTCTACGCGGTGTTCGGGGCGTTCTTGGCGGGCCTGGCCATGCCGCGCGGGCGCTTTGCGGCCGAACTGCACCGCATGCTCTATCCCATGACCACCTTGCTGTTGCTGCCGTGTTTCTTTGTCTATTCGGGCCTGAACACCAAGCTGGGTTTGGTCAACACGCCCGAGCTGTGGGCGCTGGGGGGCTTGCTGCTGGCTGCGGCCATCATCGGCAAGGGTGTGGCCTGCTACACCGCCGCGCGGCTTCACGGAGAAACCCATCGCGAAAGCCTGGCCATTGGCGCACTCATGAATGCCCGTGGTCTGATGGAGCTCATCATCCTGAATATCGGGCTGCAACGGGGAATCATTGAGCCGGCCCTCTTTACCTTGATGGTGCTCATGGCCATCGTGACGACGCTGATGGCCTCGCCCATCTTTCGGGCGCTGTATGGGCCGCCTCCAACTTCGGCGGTCACCTCCAGGTCGCATTGACCGGACGCTGGCGCGTGATGAGCGTGGACCGTCGAGAGTTTCAGCGCCGATGTTGGGCTCAGGCCGTCGGTCTGGCGGGGCTGGGCGGCACGCTGGGCACACTGGGCACCCTCGGCACCCCCGCCACGGCCAGTCCGTCACGCGCGGGTGCATCGCCCCTGGTGGTGTGGTTCACGGTCGAGGGCGCCAAGGGCATGCGCCGCATTGCACAAGACTTCACCCGAGACACCGGCGTGGAGGTGGTGGTGGAAACACCCGATGACGGGCCCGCCAAATTTCAACAAGCGGCCTCTGCGGGCAAAGGGCCAGACATCTACATCTACGCGCACGACCGCATTGGTGAGTGGATCGCTGGCGGATTGATCCACGCTGTGACCCCGAGCCAGCCCCTGCTCGATGACGTCGATCCGCTGGCGTGGAAAGGCTTCTCCTCACGAGGTCGCCTGTGGGGCTACCCGTATTCCATCGAGGCGATCACGCTGGTCTACAACAAGGCCTTGGTGGCCACACCGCCCAAAAACTTTGACGAGGTGATCGCGCTTGACAACAGGCTCAAAGCGCAAGGCAAGCGGGCCATTCTTTGGGACTACACCAACAGCTATTTCACCTGGCCTTTGTTCGCTGCGCAGGGCGGCTACGCGTTCAAGGCACGCGCCGATGGCACGGTGGATGTGACAGACACGGGCGTGAACAACGCCGGGGCCCTGGCCGCTGCGCGGGTGCTCGACCGCCTCATTCGCGAGGGCCGAATGCCCGTGGGCAGTGGCTACCCCGAGATGGAGGCGGCCATGGCACAGGGCCACGTGGCCATGATGATCAACGGCCCTTGGTCGTGGGTCAATCTGCAGCGCGTGAAGATGGACTTTGGGGTGGCCAAGATTCCCATGGTGGGCGGCAAGAGCGCTGTACCCTTTGTGGGCGTCAAAGGATTCATGATCAATCGGGCCACGCGTCATCGAGAACTGGCCGTGGAATTCATTGAGCACTACCTGATGGCACCAGCAGGCCTGCGGGCCATCGACCGCGCCGAGCCCATCGGCGCACCGGCCAGCAAGGCCTACTTTGCCGAGGTGGTGGCCAACCCCCGTGTGGGCGACAAGATCGCCACCATCATGGCCTCGGCGCGCGATGGCCTGCCCACACCCAGCAATCCTGAAATGGGGCGTTTCTGGGCGGCCATGAAAACGTCTCTGACCCACCTCAGCGAAGGTCGGCAATCGCCCCAACAGGCTTTGGACGCGGCCGCCCGTCGCATCTTGCAGCCATGAAACGAGCGGTGGAGCGGCTGATCACCGGCATGGCCGTCGCGGCGGGTCTGTATGCCGTGGTGCTCATGCATGGGGCTGGGCACACGCTATTGGCCCTGACGATGCTGGTCATGGTGGCCGTGGGGGCCTGGACTTACACATCCCCGCGGACCCACGCCGCGCGCTACCTGTTTCCTGGCATTGCGGCGGCTTTGGTGTTTGTGGTCTTTCCCATGGTCTACACCGTGAGCATCGGTTTTACCAATTACAGCTCGGCGCACTTGCTGGAGTTTGAACGCGCACGAGAAGTGCTGCTGGAAGAGCGGGTGCCTCAAGGAGAGCCTCCAAGGCCCTTCCACCTGGAGCGGGTGGGGCGCGACCAGATTCGCATCCGTCTGGCGGCCACTGCCGATGGGCCCGAGCAGGTCACAGCACCTCAAGCCTTGAACGAGTGGGTGGTCGATGAGGCCGATCGCAAGGCCTTGCGGCCTCACAGCCTCGTGTGGCCGTTGATGGCTGCAGAGTCCCACAAGGCGCAGGCGCCGAAGGATTCCAACGTTGCCGATGCATCGGGGGTGCAAGCCTTGTCCATGCGCGAGCGTGTGGCCCTGCTGCCGGCGCTGCGCCGGCTGTCCCTGACCGATCCTGCCGACTCGGCCGACTCAGCGTCAAAGGGTCTGAGCTACACCTTGTCGAGTCTGCGTGAATTCACCAAGACGCGCGCCCTGTATCGCAGCGAACCCGACGGATCGTTGACCGACCAGGTCAGCGGCGTGCGTTACCGGCCCGACGACAGGGAGGGTTTTTTTGTGAGTGAGGCCGGCGAGCGATTGCAGCCCGGCTACCGCGTGAACGTGGGATGGGCTCACTACGTGCGCATGTTCACTGAAGACAAGTTTCGAGCACCGTTCTTGAGTGTGTTTGTGTGGACCGTTGTGTTTTCGGCCCTGACCGTGGTGGGGGCCGGGGCCCTGGGCATGCTCTTGGCCGTGTTGCTCAACTGGGAAAGCCTGCGAGGCCGCGGCATCTACCGCGTCGTGCTTTTTCTGCCCTATGCCGTGCCGGGCTTTATTTCCATTCTCGTCTTCAAAGGTCTGTTCAATCAAAACCTGGGCGAGGTCAACTTCATCTTGAACGGCTTGTTGGGCATTCGACCGGCCTGGTTCTCGGATCCGCTGCTGGCCAAAGTGATGCTGCTCATCGTGAATGTCTGGCTGGGATTCCCGTACATGATGGTGTTGTGTTCGGGGCTGATCAAGTCGATCCCGTCGGACTTGTATGAAGCCTCGGCCGTGGTGGGTGCGGGGCCCTTCACAAACTTCTGGCGCATCACCTTGCCATTGATCCTCAAGCCACTCACGCCACTCTTGATCTCGGCCTTTGCCTTCAATTTCAACAACTTCGTGTTGATCAGCCTGCTCACGGGCGGGCGCCCCGACCAACTCGACACCCCCTTGCCCGCAGGCACCACCGACATTTTGGTGTCGTACACCTGGCGCATCGCCTTCCAGGATTCAGGGCAGCAGCTGGGGCTGGCAGCGGCCATTTCAACCGTGATCTTTTTGATCGTGGCGGCCATCACCTTGGTGCAAATGCGTTTCACCCGGGTGGCCCTGCAAGAGACCCGGCACTGAACCATGGCCCTCGTTCAACCCAAATCCCAACGCTGGCGTGTGCTGCTGGCTCACGCTTTTTTGCTTGGCCTGTGTGCGGCCGTGTTGTTTCCTTTTCTTGTGGTGCTGTCGGTGTCGCTGCGGCCCGGCAATTTCGCCAGCGGCTCTCTCGTGCCGGACAGCATCAGCCTGGAGCATTGGCGCTACGTGTTGGGCTTGCCTTATGCCGGCCCCGATGGGCAGATGATCCAACCCGACTTGCCCGTGTTGCGGTGGTTGTGGAATTCGGTTCAAGTGGCGCTGGCCTCGGGCGTGGTGACCCTGCTGCTGTCCACCACCGCTGCTTACGCCTTGGCCCGTTTGAAGTTCGCCGGGAAGCGGCAGCTTCTGACGGCGCTGATGCTGATGCAAATGTTTCCGGCGGTGCTGGCCTTGGTGGCGCTGTATGCCATCTTTGACCGATTGGGAGCGGCGTTTCCGGCCATGGGGTTGAACACCCATGGCGCGCTGATCTTGGCGTATTCAGGTGGCATTGCCGGACACGTCTGGACCCTCAAGGGGTATTACGACACGCTGCCGCAAGAGATCGAGGAGGCGGCACGGGTGGATGGCGCCACCTCATGGCAAACCTTTTGGCGGGTGCTGTTGCCCATGGCCGTGCCCATCTTGATGGTGGTGTTCTTGCTGGCGTTCATTGGCGCCATCATCGAGTACCCCGTGGCCTCGGTGCTGCTGACCCAGCAAGACCAATTGACCCTGGCCGTGGGCAGCAAGCTGTTCGTGCACGAGCACAATTTTCACTGGGGCGATTTTGCAGCGGCCGCGATCCTGTCGGGGCTGCCCATCACGGTGGTGTTTCTCCTGGCGCAGCGGTGGATGATCTCCGGCCTGGCCGCGGGGGGCGTGAAAGGTTGAGCCCCACTGCCGTGACCGCAGTCACTGCACCCGTTTGTAGTTGGTGTAGCCGCCAGGCGGGGCCACATTGGGCTTGAGGACCATCACGCCGTGCGCGGGAACGCGCAGGTGCAGCAGCGATGACATCAGCTTGATCTCGCTCTCGCAGGTGCCCAGCAAGTCGATCATCTGAGAGCTGTCCATCATTTTGGAATTGGCCACAAGCACGGTCTCGTGGACCTCGTGGGCGTTCGGGTTGACCACCACAATGACCGTGTCTGCCGCACGGTCGGTGTGGCGCTCAAAGGCCAACAATTGTGTAGAGGTGCAAGGGCGGAAATTGCCCACACGCAGTGCGCGCTCGCTGCGATGCAAGGCAATGAGCTTCTTCGTCCAAGCCAATGCTGGATGGCCTGAGGCGACAAGATCCCAGCGCATGGGTGCGCGCATTTCGGGATCGTCCCCCCCGGGCATGTCGAGCTCGCTGCCGTAATAGAGATTGGGCGAGCCCGGCAAGGTGAACTGCAGCACCTGGGCCAAGCGACGCTGACGCTCATCGGGCAAGGTGGTGGCCAGACGCGGGGTGTCGTGGTTGTCTAAATAGATCCAGGACTTGAGCATGGGCTCGATGCCCGCATCGTCGATGATGCGGGTGATCATGCGCAGCGCCGTGGGGGCATCCAAGCGCCCATCGGCCAATCGCAAGATGAGATGGCGCAGCGTGAAGTGCATCACAGCGTCGACCGAGGGGAACCACTCTTTGGGGTAGTTGGCGATCTCGCCCACCACCAAGGAGCCGGGCTTCTCGTCATGGGCGGCCTGGGTGAGTTCTTCCAAGTACCGAAAGCCGATGTCAAAGGCCACATCCAAACGCCAGCCATCGACACCGTCGCGCAAATAGCTGCGCACGGCCGAGTCGCGGCCTGCGTAGACGTGATCACGCACCGCGGGATTTTCAAGATTCAGCTCGGGGAGGTTTTCGGCGCGGAACCACGAGCGAGCCCCCCCGGGATATGGGTCTCCCCACACAAACCAGTCACGAAAGGGACTTTGGGGATCGCCTTGCGCCGATTGAAACTTGGGCGAGTTGCGGCCCATGTGGTTGAAGACACCGTCAAGCACCAGCTTCAAGCCTCGTGCGTGCGCGGCCGCGGCCAAGCGCTTGACGTCATCGCGGGTACCAAATTCGGGCGAGACCTGCAGATAGTCGAGGGCGTCGTACTTGTGGTTGGTGTAGGCCAGATGGATGGGGTTGAGGTAGAGCACGTCCGCACCGAGTTGGGCCACGTGATCCAAACGATCGGCCACGCTGGCAAGGTCGCCTCCCCAGAAATCGATCTCGTGGCTCCACACTTTGTGCGCCTCAAGATAGTGGCCTTGTCGAGGCACCTCATCCCAGCGTCGCAAGACCTTGGGCGCGGGGTAAAGGTGACGCTTGGCCTGCAGGTCGGCCGGTGGCGCGAAACGGTCCACCAACACTTGGTAAATCACAGCACCATTGCGCCAGTCGGCTTCACGGGCTTCAAAGAGACCCCGCAATGGCGAGTCGTAACGGTTGGCGTAGGCAGAGGACGGCACAGGGAGGGTCACAGCAAAAACCATTCAGGGCATGCGCTTGTAGACGGAGTAACCGTCTTGCGCAGAGGTGTCAGGGGCGAGCACCCGAAAACTTCGTGGCGGCAGCGTGAGGCGTAAATAGCCGCTGCTCACCTGCAAAGCAGGGGAGTCCTTTGAAGACAAGGGCTGGGTCGGCAGCAGGTCTTTCAACCGAGTGGTGTCTTGCATGGCGCCATGGCGCCACTGCACGGTCTCGGTCACGGGCTCATCGCCAGGGTTGGCCAGAATGAGGACCGCATCTGCCGCCTTGTCGGTGTATCGCTCAAAGGCCAGCAGGCGCTGGGTGGTGAGGTTGCGGTAGTCACCCACACGCAAGGCGCGGTGTTGCTTGCGCATGGTGATCAGTTGGCGGGTCCAGATGAGTTCTGGATGGTCTTCTTTGACCTGGTCCCAACGCATGGGGCCGCGTTGTTCGGGATCGTCGCCACCGGTCATGCCCACTTCGCTGCCGTAGTAGATGTTGGGCGAGCCCGGGAGCGTGAACTGCAGCATCTGCGCCATGCGGCGCTGGGCCCGGTCAGGCAATTCGGTGGCAAGGCGCCGCACATCGTGGTTGTCGAGCAGCACCCAACTTTTGAGCAGCGGCTCCAAACCGGTATCGTCGATGGTGCGATCGATCATGGTGGCGGCAGCAGCTGCGGCGATCTCACCCCGGACAAGCCCCAGCAAGAGCGTGCGCCAGTGGAAGTTCATGACGGCATCGAGCGCCGGCATCCAACCCGCCGGGTAATTGACGATTTCGCCAACCACCAGCGAGCCGGCTTTTTCTTGGTGCGCGCTGCGTGTGAGCTCGGCCAAAAACGCCGGACCCAACTCGTAGGCGGTGTCCAAGCGCCAGCCGTCGGCGCCGTCACGCAGATAGCTGCGCACCACCGAGTTCTTGTCGCGCCACAGGTGGTCACGCACCGCGGGATTTTCAAGATTGAGTTCGGGCAGATTGGGCACGCCCTTCCAGGTGCGAGCACCGCCTGGGTATTGCGGGCCAAACACAAACCAACTCTGCGACCCTTGGCCTTTGGATGCGGCTTGTCCTTGCACAAAGCGCGGCGCATTGCGACCCATGTGGTTGAACACCCCATCGAGCACCAACTTCATATTGCGCGCATGCAGGTCGCGCGCCAAGGCTTTGAGGTCTTCACGGGTGCCAAATTCAGGTGACACGGCCTGAAAATCGAGCGAGTCGTACTTGTGATTGGTGTAGCCCAGGTGTATGGGGTTGAGATAGAGCACGTCGGCGCCCAGCGACTGCACGTAATCCAGTCGCGAGCGCACACTCTGCAGATCACCTCCCCAAAAATCGATCTCGTGGCTCCACACCTTGGCCGACTCCACGAAGTGGCCCGCACGCGGCTCCTCGCTCCAGGGGCGCAACACCTTGGGCGGTGGATACAAGGCGCGCTTGGTCTCCAGCTGGGCAGGCGGGGCAAAACGGTCGACCAACACTTGGTAAACGATGGCCCCATTGCGCCAATCTTGTTCGCGGGCCACGAACCGCGATTCACCGGTGCCGGCATGCGCGTCGGTGGGCGGCATCGCCGACAGCCACAAGCCCAGCGCAGCGCCGAGTGCTCGATACGAGGTATTCATGTGCATCAACCTTTCACACCCCCGGAGGTCAAGCCCGAGACAATCCAACGTTGGGCCCAAAGAAAGACGAGCGTGATGGGCAACCCGGACAGCACGGCGGCGGCAGCAAAGTCGCCCCACAGATAGCGTTGCTCATAGAGATAGAACTTGCTGCCCACCGCCAAGGTCAAGTGAGGCTCTTCGCGCAGCAACACCGACGCAACGGGGTACTCGATGATGGTGCCAATGAAGGCCAGCACAAACACCACCATGAGGATGGGCACGGCCATGGGCAGCAGCACACGCCTGAAGGCTTGCCAGGCGGTGGCCCCATCGACTTTGGCGTTTTCTTCGATCTCGGCCGGGATGGTTTCAAAATACCCCTGGATGGTCCAGATGTGCATGGCCACCCCGCCCAGGTAAGCCACGATGACCGCGCCGTGGGTCTCCACCCCCAACCACGGCGCCACCTGCCCCAAGCCTTCAAAGATGGCATACACCGCCACCAGGGCCACAGCCACCGGGAACATCTGCAGCACCAGCATGCTGTTGAGCAGGGTGGACTTGTGCGCGAACTTCATGCGCGCAAAGGCGTAAGCGGCCGTGGTGGAGATGGCCACAATCAACGCCGCCGAGACGGTGGCGATCTTGATGGAGTTCCACAGCCACAACAGCACGGGAAATGGGGGGTCCACCCGCACGCCTTGCGGGTCCACATAGGAGATGCCCAGGGCCAGCTTCCAATGCTCCAGGCTCAAGTCGGTGGACAGCAGCGAGCCTGTGGCGAAGTTGCCCGGCCGCAGCGAAATGGACACCACCGCCAGCAGCGGAAACAGGGTGATGGCGATCAGCATCCACAGCGCCACGTGGGTGAGTCGAAGGCGCCAGCGGCTTGAAGAGGGTTGGACGATGGGCATGGGTGAGGGGGATGTGCGGGTGCGGTTGACCGACAGCTTGCTTCAGCCCTGCGGGCTTCGCAATGACGGGGAGTCGGGACTTTGCGATGACGGCGTGTGTGGGCTTTGCCGTGACGCAGGGGCCTGGGTGAAGCGCAACTGCACCAAGGCCATGAGCGCCACGACCACAAAGATGAGCGTGGAGATGGCCGCAGCCAGGCCAAAGTTTTGACCCGAGTCGGTGAAGGCAATGCGGTAGGTGTAAGACACCAAGATGTCGGTGGTGCCGGCAGGCAGCTTGGTGTTGAGATAGTCCGGGCGGCCGTCAGTGAGCAGGCTGATGAGCACGAAGTTATTGAAGTTGAAGGCAAAGGCCGAAATCAGCAGGGGCGTGAGCGGCTTGAGGATGAGCGGCAGCGTGATGCGCCAGAAATTGGCCCATGGACCCGCACCCGCCACGGCCGAGGCCTCGTACAGATCGGCGGGAATGGCTTTGATGAGTCCGGTGCACAAGACCATGATGTAGGGGTAGCCCAACCAGGTGTTGACGATGAGGATCATCACCTTGGCCAGCAAAGGGTCCGCAAACCAAGCGGGGCGCACACCAAAAATCGCGTCCAAGATGGCGTTGATTTCGCCAAAGTTCTGATTGAACAAGCCCTTGAACACCAAGATGGAAATGAAGCCGGGCACGGCGTAGGGCAAGAACAGCAGCGTGCGGTACAGCGTGCGGTGTTTGAGGGCTTCCCAGTTCAAGACCACGGCCAGCGCCATGCCGAGGGCCGTGGCCAACAAGACGGTCATGCCGGCGAACACCACGGTCCAGATGAAGATGGACACAAACGGACCCCGAATATCGGCATCCCCCAACAAGCGTCGGTAATGTTCCCAGCCCACGCCCGACTTGAAACCCGGCAACATGCGCTCGCCGCTGGCGGTTTCAAAGTAGCCGGTCTGCGCGTTGGGC
>RFSP01000181.1 GCA_009923895.1 Betaproteobacteria bacterium
TTACCCTAGTCTTTCAACCGACAGTCGCCCCCTGGATACGAGGGAGCGCACTAAAGCGCCAGGAATTTGGACATTGGACGCGGAGCCCCGATTCAGGCTACAATGATCGGCTTTCCCGAATGCGGCAGGGGAAAGATCGCTCAATGCGCGCAAGCCCGAGAGGCCCCAGACACAAGGGGCGCCGACGGTGGGTGTTGAGCGTCCCGTTTCAGCCGTCAGAAAAGACCCAAAGAGACCCTCATGAAAACCTTCAGCGCCAAACCGGCCGAGGTGAAGCACGAGTGGTTTGTGATTGACGCCACCGACAAGGTGCTCGGACGTGTCGCCAGTGAAGTGGCACTCCGTTTGCGCGGCAAGCACAAGGCCATCTACACGCCTCACGTCGATACCGGTGACTTCATCGTCATCATCAACGCCGACAAGATTCGCGTCACGGGCACCAAAGCCAGCGACAAGATTTACTACCGGCATTCGGGTTTCCCGGGCGGCATTTACGCCACGCCCTTCAAGGACATGCAAGCCCGTCATCCCGGTCGTGCCATCGAGAAAGCCGTCAAGGGCATGTTGCCCAAAGGCCCTCTTGGCTACGCGATGATCAAGAAGCTGAAGGTGTACGCCGGTGCCACGCATCCGCACACCGCCCAGCAGCCCAAACCGCTTGAGATCTGAGGTCGGCGATGATCGGAAATTACAACTATGGAACCGGCCGCCGCAAGTCGTCGGTCGCTCGTGTCTTCATCAAGAAGGGCACTGGCAAGATCGAAGTCAATGGCAAGCCGCTCGACCAGTATTTTGGTCGTCAAACGTCCATCATGATCGTGCAGCAGCCCTTGCTGCTCACGGCCAACATCGACGCCTTTGACGTGCGTGTCAACGTCCACGGTGGCGGCGAGTCGGGCCAAGCCGGCGCGGTGCGCCACGGCATCACCCGTGCGCTGATCGATTACGACGCAGCTCTGAAGCCGCAGCTCAGCCAGGCGGGCTTCGTCACGCGCGACGCTCGCGAGGTCGAGCGTAAAAAGGTCGGCTTGCACGGCGCGCGTCGTCGCAAGCAGTTCAGCAAGCGCTAATTGCGAACGGTCGCAGGTTCTCCGCTTTGCGGATGCCTGCGCCTCTTGCCCCCATGCGTTGGAAGCAGTTTCGTCGCCGTGTGTCGGTGACGCTGCCGCGCGTCATCGTCCGCACGCACCTGCCCTGGCCCCTGCGATGGGCAGCTGCGGCCCTGGTTTTGGGTTTTTCCGGCGCCATCGCTTTGTGGGCGTTCGAGCTGGGCAAGGACTTGGCGGGCCTGGACCGGGCCGCCAAAGAAGAGTTGTTTCGTTTGCGTCAAGAGGTGGGCCAGTTGCGCGACGAGAACGCGCGGCTGGCGTCGGTGGGTCACACGGCCGAAAGCCTGTTGAGGACCGAAAAGGCCACCCAAGAACATTTGGCGCAGTCGCTGCGGCAGCTCGAAGCAGAAAACCAGTCTCTCAAGGCCGACCTGGGGTTTTTTGAGCGGCTGCTGCCCGCCACCTCCGAGGGGTTGATGATCCGCGGCCTGAAAGCCGAGTCGACCTCTCCGGGCCAATGGCGTTTTCAGATGCTGGTCATGCAAAGCGGCAAGTCGCCGGCGGAGTTTTCGGGGCGCTACGAGGTGTGGCCTTCGGGCCAATTGGGTGGCAAAGCCTGGTCGGCGGCGGCACCCGTCGTCAAGGAAATCCAGCTCCGGCAATACGCACGGGCAGAAGGGTTGCTCGACGTACCCCCCGATGCCGTGATAAAAAGCATTCAAGTCAGGGTGCTGGATGCGCGCGGTGCGCTTCGGGCCACCCATACGGCCAGGCTTTGACAACCACCTTTGTGCAGGAGTGATACATGTTTGGGGCCCAAAAGAAATCTCCCCCGATCCGCAGTCTGATTGGCGAGGGCACGGTGGTGCAGGGGGATCTGACCTTCACCGAAGGGCTTCGGATCGACGGTGAGGTGCACGGCGATGTCACCGGGCCCGCGGAGGCCAGCAGCATCCTCATCATCAGCGACAAAGCCAAGGTCCATGGCAGGGTGAAAGCGGCCCATGTCATCATCAGTGGCGAAGTGCTGGGCCCCATTGAGTCTTCGTCCTTGCTTGAACTGCATGCCCAGGCCAGAGTGGTGGGCGATGTTCGCTACGAGCTGCTCGAAATGCACCCCGGAGCCGTCATTGACGGTGAATTGCGTCCTCTGAAGAGCGCTGAAAAGCCGGCGCTCACCCTGGCCGCGTCCAACGAGAATTGATTGAGGAGTTTCCTATGAATGCCATTGCTGAGCCCATCTCCCCCGCCGCCGACGACATGCCGGCGCCCATCCTCTTTACCGACAGCGCGGCCAACAAGGTCAAAGAGCTGGTCGATGAAGAGGGCAACCCCGAGCTCAAGCTGCGAGTCTTTGTGCAAGGCGGAGGATGCTCGGGCTTTCAGTACGGGTTCACCTTTGATGAGGTCGTCAACGAAGACGACACCCAAATGTCCAAAAATGGCGTGACCTTGCTGATCGACGCCATGAGCCTTCAGTACCTGGTGGGCGCCGAGATTGACTACAAAGACGATCTGCAGGGCGCTCAGTTTGTGATCAAGAACCCCAACGCCACCACCACTTGCGGTTGCGGTTCGTCGTTCTCGGTCTGAGCGCTGTCAATCAGCGGGGTACAAGGCCCCGAGCACACGGGGCCCCCGGGCCCCGGTGACGGCGGGCAGATTGCCTGCCTGTCGCTCCATGAACGCGCGGGCAAGCCAGGCAAACGCCATCGCCTCCACCTGATCGGGGGGCACGCCGGCCGCCGCAGTGCTGAGCACTTCAACGTCTGGCAGCGCGGCGCGAATGCGTTGCATCAGGTGCGCATTGAATGCGCCCCCGCCACACACCAAGAGCCGCCGCGTCAAGGGGGCCTCATTCAGTAGGGCTTGGGCAGCCGTGACTGCCGTCAATTCGGTCAAAGTGGCCTGCACGTCACAGGCCGGCCAGGCTTGCGAGCCAGGGCAGCGCTGCAGCCAGGCCTCAAGCAGCGCCAGGTTGAACAAATCTCGTCCTGTGCTTTTGGGTGGCCGGCGGCCAAAGTAGGGCTCGCTCAACGCCACGTCCAGCAGGGCTTGGCGCACCTGCCCCTGGGCACTCCAGGCCCCTTGCGCATCAAAACGCTGTCCGGTGTGTCGTTCGCACCAGGCGTCCATGAGCACGTTGCCGGGTCCGCAATCAAAACCGCGAATCACAGACTCTGCGTGGGACGCAGCGGCGCTCGTCGGCAACAAGGTCAGATTGGCAATGCCGCCAATGTTGAGCACCGACGTCGGCAGCAGACCTTCAGACCCAAAGATCGCGGCATGAAAGGCCGGGACCAAGGGCGCCCCTTGGCCGCCAGCCGCCAAGTCGCGACTGCGAAAATCGCACACCACGTCAATGCCACACAACTCGGCCAGCAAGGCGCCATTCATCAGCTGCACGGTGTAGCCCGTGCCATCGAACTCCTGGGGTCGGTGTCGTACCGTCTGTCCATGGGCCCCAACGGCCCGAATGTCTTGGGCTCGCTTGCCTGCCCGGGCCAGCAAGGCTTGGATCGTTTTGGCGTAGGTGCGGGCCAGGGCATTGGCGGCCAGGGCCGCATGATGCATCTCCTGCTCGCCCGCAGCGTTCAGCGCCCGCAGCTGCTCGCGCAATGAAGGCTCAAAGGGCTCGTAATGATGGGCCAGCAACAGCGGCTTCGGGGGCTCGATGGGGCCTGCGATGAGCGGCCACTGGACCAGCACGGCGTCTACACCGTCCAGCGAGGTGCCAGACATGCACCCGATGTCAAGCGCCACAGCCATGGCGCTGCAGCCTCACTCGAAGCTGCTGCGTCCGCCGGCGAGGCTGCCGGCCACTTCCAACTTGCCCTGAGCCACGCGGGCAATTTCTGAAAACTGCAGCTTGCCGTTGGCGTCCAGCGTCACTGTCTCCGACGCGCGGGCGACTTTGAGGGGGTCTTGATGTGCGCCATTGATGCGGAATTCGAAATGCAGGTGAGGCCCCGTGGCCCAACCGGTCGCTCCGACAGCACCCAGGCGCTGACCCTGTTGAACGCGCTGACCTTTACGCACATCGATGCGGCTGAGGTGGCCGTAAACCGTCACACGGCCGTTGCCGTGTGACAGGTGCACCACGTTGCCAAACCCGTTTTGCCAGCCGGCAAACTCCACTGTGCCGTCGCCCACGCTGCGCACGGGAGTGCCTGTGGGCGCGGCGTAATCCACGCCCAGGTGACGACGCCAGACCTGGTGGATGGGGTGCATCCGCATCGCGAAACCCGAGGTCACCCGGGAGAACTCCAT
>RFSP01000182.1 GCA_009923895.1 Betaproteobacteria bacterium
CTGTCGTCGTCATCTTCCCAATTCTTCATGAAGATGCCCACGACCTCGTGACCCTGCTGCTTGAGCAGCCAGGCCGTCACGGCAGAATCCACGCCACCGGACAGGCCCACCACCACGCGTTGCTTGTGCATGGTTGGCCGATCGGTCAATGGACTCGAATCCAGGGTGGATTCAAGGGCGGACTCAGGGATCAACGACCGGCGTGCGTCCGGTGAGCACTTCGGTTTCAGCAAAGAGGGCCGGCAATCCCCCCGTGTGCACAAACAGCACCTGGTCGGAAGACTTGAACCGTCCTTCGCGCACCATGCCAATCAGCCCGGCCATGGCCTTGCCGGTGTAGGTGGGATCCAGCGGCACCGCTTCCAAGCGGGCGAGCATTTGCACGGCTTCGACCATGCGACGGTTGGGCAACGAGTACTTGGGCTGCCAGTAGCCCCCCACGGTCTTGACGGCGTCTCTGGGCACCGGCGTGTTCACTCCCAACAGCGCGGCGGTGGCTTGCGCCTCTTTGAACACCAAGGGCTCTTGGTTTTCTGGATCGCGGCTCACACCCACCCCGGTGATGGGCAGGCCCGCGTTCATGCCGTGAAATCCGGCCACCAAGCCCGCGTGGGTGCCCGAGCTGCCCGAGCCCACCACCAGGTGGTCAAAGTGAACGCCCATTTCAAAACTTTGCGCCAGGATCTCCTGCGCACACGCCACATAGCCCAAGGCCCCAATGGCATTGGACCCACCGCCCGGAATGATGTAGCCCTTGCGGCCTTCGCGGGCCAGGCCTTCAGCGGTGCGTTGCATGGCGGCCATCATGTCGGCGCCACCGGGGAAGACTTCGATGGACTCCACCCCCATGAGCTCGAACATGAAATGGTTGCCGTTGCCTTTGGGGTTGTAGCTGCCGGGCACGCGCTCTTCGAGCAGCAGCCGGCATTTCAAGCCCTCTTTGGCCGCTGCGGCCAAGGTGATGCGGCAATGGTTGGATTGCACGGCCCCACAGGTGATGAGGGTGTCGGCGCCTTGGGCCAGCGCATCGGCCACCAAAAACTCGAGCTTGCGTGTCTTGTTGCCCCCCGGAAAGAGCCCCAGCTGGTCGTCGCGTTTGATCCACAAACTGGGGCCACCCAACGCTTTGCTGAGGTTGTGCAAGGGCTCAATGGGCGTGGGGCCCACGGTGTAGCGACGACGGGGGAAGCGGGACAGATCCATGGCGAGCCTTTTTTATTGCGTCTAGTGCGCCAAGATCTTGGACAAGAAGTCTTTGGTGCGGTCGCGCTGAGGGTTGTTGAAGAACTCGGTGGGCGTGTTTTGTTCAACGATTTGCCCCTGGTCCATGAAAATCACGCGGTCGGCCACCGAGCGGGCAAAGCCCATTTCGTGGGTGACGCACAGCATGGTGATGCCTTGGCCGGCGAGCTCGATCATGACGTCCAACACCTCATTGATCATCTCGGGGTCGAGTGCCGAGGTGGGCTCATCAAACAGCATGATCTTGGGGGTGAGGCACAGCGCGCGGGCAATGGCGACGCGTTGCTGTTGTCCCCCAGAGAGTTGCAGCGGGTATTTCTCGGCCTGCTCGGCAATGCGAACGCGCTTGAGTTGTTGCATGGCGCGTTCTTCAGCCTCGGCCTTGGACACCTTGCCCACCCACATCGGGGCCAGGGTGAGGTTTTCCAAAACCGTCAAATGGGGAAACAGGTTGAACTGCTGAAAGACCATGCCCACTTGCCGACGCACGGCTTCGATGGATTTGATGTCGTCACTGAGTTCGACCCCGTCGACCGCCAAGCGACCTTCTTGATGCTCTTCCAGTCGGTTGATGCAGCGAATGAGCGTGCTCTTGCCCGAGCCCGAGGGGCCGCAGATGACGATGCGCTCGCCGCGACCCACCGACAAGTCGATGTCGCGCAGCACGTGGAACTCGCCGTACCACTTGTTGACCTTGGCGAATTCAATGATGGGAGAAGAGGTTGTGCTCATTGGCGTCGGGTTCCAGTGTTCAGGTGCTGCTCCAGCCAACGGCTGTAGCGCGACATCGCAAAGCAGGCGACGAAATAGACGGCGGCCACAAAGAGTTGGCCTTCCAGGAAGAACTTGCGCCAGTCGGCGTCGCCGAGCGCCAGCTGCACGGCCCCGGTGAGGTCGTACAGGCTCACGATGGTGACCAGCGAGGTGTCTTTGAAGGCGCCAATGAAGGTGTTGACGATGGCCGGCACCACCAGGCGCAAGGCTTGGGGCAGCACAATCTTGCGCTGCGTTTGCCAGTAGCTCAAGCCCAAAGACTGCGCAGCCTCGATCTGCCCCTTGGGCACGGCCTGCAACCCGCCGCGCACCACCTCGGCCAAGTAGGCTGCGGTGAACAAGGTCATGCCGATGAGCACGCGTACCAACACGTCAATGGTGCTGCCCTGGGGCATGAACAGCGGCAAGATGAACGAGGCCATGAAGAGCACCGAGATCAGCGGCACCCCGCGCACCAGCTCCACAAACAGCACACACAGCGTGCGGATGGCCGGCAAATGTGACTGCCGGCCCAGGGCCAAGAGCACGGCCAACGGAAATGCAATGACCAAGCTCACACTGGACAGCAGCAGCGTGAGCGGCAAGCCGCCCCAACGGGCGGTTTCCACCGCCGTCAAGCCAAACATGCCGCCGCGCATGAGAACGAAGAATGCTGCAAACACGGCCACCCAGGCCAACGCCAGGGCAGGCCGCCAGAACGTGCGCAAACAACTCACGGCCAGCAACCCCACCAAGAGAACGCAGGCCAAGGTGGCTCGCCACTGCTCTTCGAAAGGGAAGCGTCCAAACAGGATCAGGCGGCCTTTTTCAGCCACCACACCCCAGCAGGCCCCCGCGCCATGCACGGCGCGGCACGCGGCGTTGTCCGCGTTGGGCACGGCGTAGATCACGGCCCATTGCACCAGCGGCGGCACGAGCAGCAACAACAGCACCACGGTCAACACCGTGAGGGCAGTGTTGAGCGCCCCATCAAAGAAACTCCTTTGTGCCCAGGCCCAGGCCCCCAGCTGCGAGCGCGGCGGGGGGCGGCTGCCAATGGGCACGAAAGGGTCGGCCGAAGACGTCGAAGCAGCGCTCATCAGCGGTCCTTCAGGCGCGATCGCGCGTTGTAAAAGTTCATGAATGCCGAGGTGAGCAGCGACAAGGTCAGGTAACAGGCCATGACCAGTGCGATGCACTCAATGGCGCGTCCAGTTTGGTTGAGCGCGGTGCTGCTGATCGACACCAAGTCGGGGTAGCCCACAGCGACCGCCAAAGAAGAGTTCTTGGTGAGGTTGAGGTACTGGCTCGTGATGGGCGGAATGATCACCCGCAAGGCCTGGGGCAACAAGACCAGACGCAGCTCCTGCCCGCGCGACAGGCCAATGGCGGCGGCGGCCTCGTGTTGGCCAAAGGGCACCGACTGAATGCCCGCGCGCACCACTTCGGCAATGTAGCCAGCGGTGTAGATGGTCAGGCCAAAGAGCACGGTCAGGTACTCGGGCGTGACCGACCCGCCTCCCACCACATTGAGCTCGGTGCGCTCGGGAAGGTCCCACTCCGAGGGCATGCCCGCCACCATCCAGCCAACCACGCCACACACACCGGTGAGCAACAAGCCCGGCAGCCACACGGGCAGGGCCTGGCCTGTGGCCTCGCGGCGGCGTTGGGCGTGGCGCGACCAGCCCCAGGCACCGGCGGCGCCTACCAGCAAGCCGGCCAAGGTGAGGCCATACCCACTCTCCCATTGCGGCAGAGGGAATTGCAGACCGTTCTTGCTGAAGAAGAAATGGCCGGCGTGCATCGCCGTCTCAATGGGCGGCAACAACTCGGTGAGGATGAAATACCAGATAAACAACTGCAACAGCAAGGGCACGTTGCGCGTGATTTCCACGTAGGTGCCACACAGCGAGCGCACCAGCAGGTTGCGCGACAAGCGGCCGATGCCGATCAGCGTGCCGAGCACGGTGGCCAGGACGATCCCCACCAGCGCCACGCGCAGGGTGTTGGACAGACCGACCACATAAGAATAGAGGTAACTGTCTGATGAATCAAAGGGCAACAAACTCTCGCCAATGGCGAACCCGGCGGGCTGCAGGATGAAACCAAATCCGCTTTGGATCCCTCGCAGCCGCATGTTGGCAAAAGTGTTGTGCAGCAGGTATGCCGCTGCGGCGAGCAACAAGGCCAGCGCCAGAACTTGATACACCACGCCACGGAAGGCTTGGCTGCGCCAAGACCAGCTGCGGCCTTTGGGAGGAGGAGGGCGGGATGGAGTCATGAAGACATCATGAATGGACGCACGGCCCGCTGCGCAGCGGGC
>RFSP01000183.1 GCA_009923895.1 Betaproteobacteria bacterium
GACCTTTGTGCATCGCCATGTGGTCAAGCGCGGCGATCTGGTCTTGTGCGAAGGCACCGAAGTTCGGGCATTTGTCGTGCGTGAACCAGGCCCTCCTGAGCGGCTCAAAGCAATCCCGGTGCCCGATGACATTCGTGCGCTGTGCAGTTAGCATTGCGATTTCCAAGAAAACAATGAGGTCCTTTTCATGAAACGTCGTTCCTTGCTCATGGCCGGTGCCGGCTCTTTGGCTTTACCTTTGGGGGCTCAGGCCCAGGACAAATACCCCAGCAAGGTCATCACCTGGATCTGTCCGTATGCGGCCGGCGGCAATGCCGACAACCGCTCACGGCAGATGGCGCGCTTGATGGGCAAAGAACTGGGTCAGACCATCATCGTTGACAACAAGGCGGGCGCTGGCGGCAACATTGGCACCGAAATGATCGGACGGGCCAAACCCGACGGCTACACCATCGGTATGGGCAACTTCGCGCCCATGGCCGTGAACCAAGCCCTCTTCAAGAAGCTCAATTTCGACCCGGTCAATGACTTCACACCCATCGTGTTGCTGGAGCGTGGACCTTTGATTTTGATGGTGCGCAACGAGTCTCCCTACAAGACCGTGGCCGACCTGGTCGCGGCCGCGAAGGCAGCGCCGGGCAAGCTCACCTACGCCTCGGGCGGCATTGGCGGTACCCACCACCTGAGCGGTGCGCTGTTTGAACACACCGCCAAGATCGACATGATCCATGTCCCCTACAAGAGCGGAGCGGCAGGCGCCACCGACTTGATGGGCGGGCAAGTGAACTGCATGTTTGAGCAGATGTACGCGGCCATGCCATCGATCAAGGGCGGTCGCTTGCGGCCGCTGGCCATCACCAGCAAAGTGCGTTCACCCTTGTTGCCCAACATCCCGACGATGGCCGAAGTTGGGTTCCCAGCGGTGGAGGTCCAGAACTGGCAGGGCATCATCGGACCCAAGGGCATGCCAGCTGAGATTGTGGACATGCTCAACAAGGCGGCCAACAAGGCGCTGCAGGACAAGGAGCAGCGTGACCTCATGCTGGGCCAGGGCAATGAGATCGGCGGTGGCACCCCGCAAGAGTTTGCGGCGCTGATGGTCGCTGAGCGTCCTCGCTGGGCCAAGGTGGTGAAAGACGCAAAGATTGACCCGGAGTGATCCGGGGCGACTTCAGCGGGCGCTGACGAATCAGACCCGCTCGATGATCAGTGCAATGCCTTGTCCCACGCCGATGCACATGGTGCACAGCGCATAGCGTCCGCCCGTGCGGTGCAACTGGTTGATGGCGGTGGTGACCAACCGTGCGCCGCTGGCGCCCAATGGGTGTCCGAGGGCAATGGCGCCGCCATTGGGGTTCACGCGCGGGTCGTCGTCTTGCAATCCGAGGTCTCGCAGCACGGCCAGTCCTTGCGCCGCAAAAGCCTCATTGAGCTCGATGACATCCATCTGGGCGAGTTGAAGTCCGGTCAAGGCCAACACCTTGCGGGTGGCAGGAGCAGGACCGATGCCCATGATGCGCGGAGGCACGCCGGCCGTGGCCATGCCGACCACCCGGGCCCGTGGCGTCAACCCGTGAGCGACGGCCGCCGATTCGTTGGCCAAAAGCAGCGCACAGGCGCCATCGTTGACCCCAGAGGCATTACCCGCCGTGACCGTGCCGTCAGGTCGCACCACGCCTTTGAGTTTGGCCAGTGCCTCCAGCGAGGTTTCACGCGGATGCTCGTCCTTGCTCACCACGATGGGATCGCCCTTTTTCTGGGCAAGCGTCACCGGAACAATTTCAGCGTCAAAGAAGCCCGCCTTTTGTGCGGCCACGGCTTTCATTTGTGACGCCAGGGCCATGCGATCTTGGGCTTCACGTTCGATCTTGAAATCGGTGGCCACGTTTTCGGCCGTCTCCGGCATGGAGTCCACGCCGTACTTGTCTTTCATCAGCCGATTGACAAAGCGCCATCCAATGGTCGTGTCGTAAACCGCATTGCTGCGGCTGAATGCCGACTCGGCCTTGGGCATGACAAAGGGCGCGCGGCTCATGCTTTCCACGCCCCCAGCGATCATGAGGCCAGCTTCACCGGATTTGATGGCACGCGCGGCCGTGCCCACTGCGTCCAGGCCGGAGCCACACAAGCGATTGAGCGTGCAACCGGGAACGTCCACGGGCAAACCTGCAAGCAAAGTGGCCATGTGGGCGACGTTGCGGTTGTCTTCGCCGGCTTGGTTGGCGCAGCCGTAAATCGCATCGGTGAGGGCTGCCCAGTCCACCTTGGGATTGCGCGCCATCAGGGCTTTGAGCGGCAGGGCGGCCAAATCGTCGGTACGCACAGACGACAAGGCCCCACCGTAACGTCCAAAAGGCGTGCGGATGGCGTCGCAAATGAAGGCGTGAGTCATGGTGTAGCTCCAGAGAGGTCGAAAAGGCTCGTCACTTCGAGATCGAGGACTTCGGCGGGGACGCCGTTGAAGAGTTGCCAGCGCCACCGCAAGATGCCCAGAGTGGGCTTTTTCTCAGAACGTCGAACGTTCAGTACCGTGGCGCGCAAATGCAAGTGGTCGCCGGGACGCACGGGCAAGGGAAAGCGAATGTAGGCAATGCCTGGGGAGGCGAAGGTTTCTGAGCCCTGTAAAAACGTGGCGGCCAAGCGCATGGCAATGCCGCAAGACTGCCAGCCGCTGGCTATCAGACCCCCAAAACGACCGGCGGCTGCCGCCTCGGGATCGACGTGAAACCATTGCGGATCGTACTGTTGGGCAAAGCTCAACACGTCGGCTTCGCTCAGGTGGTATGGGCCCGCCTCCAAGACCTGACCGGCAGCAAAGTCCGCGAACTTCATGGGGCACGTCGCAGCCAAGGGCTGATGCGGTAGCGTTCGCCTCGGTAATGGTCGTCCAACCGAGTCAAGACGGCGCGCACGCCGCCCGCGCTCCAGCGCGACAGCCATTCGAAGGGGCCGGCCGGGTAGTTGACCCCCAACTTCATCGCAGCGTCAGCGCCCTGCGGGCTGCACACCCCTTGCAAGACGGCATCGGCGGCCTCATTGATCAACATGGCGAGGGTGCGCGCCACCAACAAGCCGGGGGTGTCAGCGACCTGGCAAGGGGTGTACCCAAGTGTGGCCAACCACGCTTGCACTTGAGCACAGCACTCTGCGCTGGCCTGCGGGGCCATGGCAAAGGCGAGGGCGCTGCCGGGTGTTGCCGGCATGACGCACAGACGGTCAAAGACGGCCACATGGTCGATGCCCATGCTTTGCGCAAGTTCGGCCGCGGTGCGACCATCGGTAAGGACCAAGCGGGCCCCATTCCAGGACAGGCCCACCCAATCACTCGAGGGCTGGCGCGTCGGTGCGACGCCCAGCGCCGCGCTCAGCGTTTGGGCGAGATGGTCAGCAATGGGGTCGGTGCCATGGACGCTCAGGCCTTGAGCGGTCGCAGCCACGGGGGCCTGTGGCGCTGGCAGCGCGGGTGCACCCTCGGGGTAGCGATAGAACCCTTGGCCGCACTTGCGGCCCAGCAAGCCGCCGTCCACCATCTCGCGCTGCACGAGTGAGGGGACGAAGCGCTTGTCATAAAAGTTCGCTTCATAGACCGATTGGGTGACCGCGAAATTGGTGTCGTGTCCGATCAGGTCCATCAGCTCACACGGCCCCATGCGAAAACCTGCTGCGCGAAAACAAGCGTCCAGCACTTGCGGTGCAGCGGCACGCTCGAGCAACAATGCCAGTGTCTCAGCGTAATAGGGGCGCGCAATCCGATTGACGACGAATCCAGGCGTCGAGCGCGCATGCACGGGCACCTTGCCCCAGGTTTTGCTCAAGTCAAAGATGGCCTGCGCCACCTCGCAATCGGTTTGAAGCCCAGAGACCACTTCAACCAGCTTCATCAGGGGCACCGGATTGAAAAAGTGCATGCCCACCAACCGCCGCGGATGCTTCAAGCCATTGCCCAGAGCGGTGACCGAGATGGACGAGGTGTTGGTGGCCAAAATGCAGTCGTCATCGACGATGGCCTCCAGCTGGCGCAGCAAGGCCCGCTTGGCTTCCAGGTTTTCAACGATGGCCTCGATCACCAGCCTGGCATCTCGGGAGGGATCCAACGCGGCGATGGGTTCGATGCGACCCAGGGTGGCTTGGGCTTGAGCAGCATCAAGCTTGCCTTTGGTGACGAGCCCCTGCAGCGTTTTGTCCAATTGGGTGCGAGCCTGCGCTGCGGCGCCTTCACGCGCATCGAAGAGCTGGACGCGATGACCGGCTTGAGCGGCCACTTGGGCGATGCCCGCGCCCATGATGCC
>RFSP01000184.1 GCA_009923895.1 Betaproteobacteria bacterium
GCGGGGAGATCGTGTGCTGCTGTACATGCAGAACTGCCCGCAGTACGTGGTGGCGGCTTTCGCGGTGCTGCGGGCCGATGCGGTGATCGTCCCTGTCAACCCCATGAACCGGGCCGACGAGTTGGGCCACTACATCACCGACCCACAGGCGCGCGTGGCCATCGTCAGTGCCGACCTCGCGGGCCTGGTGGCCGAGGCCGATGCGCGGCTGCCTGCGCACCAGCGTTTGCGGCATGTGTTGGTGACCCGTTATGCCCAAGCCATGCCACCCGACGCCGATTTGGACCCCGCCGAGACGCCCGCCGATGCGGTTTTGGCCTGGCTCCGATCCGACCCGCCATTGCCCACGCGGGGCACTGACGCTGCGTCTTCCACAGCATCAGCAACAGGTGACACCGACCCGCGCTTTGAGCGCTGGGCCGATGCATTGGCCCAAGGGTGTCAGCCCACAGAGCACCTGAGTGGCCCCGATGACTTGGCTTTGTTGCCCTACACCTCGGGCACCACGGGCCTGCCCAAAGGCTGCATGCACACCCACCGCACCTTGATGCACAACGTGGTGGGGGGTGGCTTGTGGGGCCATGTCAGCGCCGAGAGCATCAGCCTGGCGGTGGTGCCCATGTTCCATATCACCGGCTTCATGTACGGCGTGCTGGGTCCGGCCTTCACCGGGTGCACCGTGGTCATCTTGCCGCGTTGGGACCGAGAGCTCGCCGGGCGCATCATCTCGCGTCACCGAGTCACGCACTGGACGTGCATCCCCACCATGATCATCGATCTGTTTGGCAGCCCCAATTACCGGCAGTTTGACCTGTCGAGTTTGCGCTACCTTTCAGGCGGTGGCGCCGCCATGCCGCAGGCCGTGGCACAGCGGCTGCAGGAGGAATTTGGCATCACCTTTGCAGAGGGCTATGGCCTGACCGAGACCGCTGCGCCCAGCCATGCCAACCCGCCCGAGCGTGCCAAGCTGCAGTGCTTGGGCATGCCAATATTTGGTGTGGACTCGCGCGTGGTGGACCCACAGACCTTGCAAGAACTGCCTCCTGGCGAGCCCGGCGAGATCGTCACCAGTGGCCCCATGGTCTTCCAAGGGTATTGGCAACAACCCCAGGCCACGGCAGATGCTTTTTTTGAGCTGGAAGGCAAGCGATTCTTTCGCACGGGCGACTTGGGTGTGATGGACGAGGAGGGGTACTTCTTCATCACCGATCGTTTAAAGCGCATGATCAACGCCAGTGGCTTCAAGGTGTGGCCCACCGAGGTCGAGTTGTTGCTGTTCAAATGCCCTCTGGTGCTGGAGGCCTGTGTGATTGGCGCACGTGACGCCTACCGTGGCGAGACCGTCAAGGCCTTGGTGGTGCTGCGTCCCGAGGCTCCCCCTGCAACGAACGAGGAAGACATCATCGCCTGGGCTCGTGAGCACATGGCGTCCTACAAGGTGCCGCGTCTGGTGGAGTTTGTGCAGGCCCTGCCCAAGAGCGGGTCGGGCAAAGTGATGTGGCGCTTGCTTCAAGACCAGCAAAGGGACCGTGAGCGCGGACCCGACCGTGCTTACAATGAGGGCAACCCACGTGGTTGAGCCCCAGAACGACTGACCTCAGGAGCGTCCCCCATGTACGAGCTGATTCGCCGCCTCACCCTCAAACAAATCACCATGGAGCAGCTGCCCGTCTTTTTGGTGGCCCTGACCATTGCTGAGCTGTTTTACAAGTTCCACAGCTTCTTGTTGGAGACGGCAGGCTTTTTGGTCACCTGGTATGCCTTGGGCGCGCTGTACGCGGCCTTGAAGGCGCGCTTGAGCCCGGTGCGGGACCAGCGCGCCCCCTGAGGAGCTTGGGCCTTCAGGGCAGGCCCAACACCTCCAGCCCGGCTTGACGTAGCGCCGTATTGAGCGCTCCCAGGTCGTGCGTCACGCACGCATGCAGCTTGCCCAACTCGGCCTCGACGCGTGCCAAGATCTCGTCGCTCACCTGCCTGGCTTGGTGGGTGGGGGCTTCGTCGGCGATGGACACCACGCTGATCAAATCGACCAAGGTGTCGTCCAAGCCCGCGGGATGCCGCAGCACATCGCGAGGCGACTCGCGCTTGACATCCACCAGCACCGCCTCAATGGCTGAGAGGCTACGCTCCAGCGAGGTGACTTGGCTGCGCAGTGCTTTGGACGCTGCATTCAAACGGGGTGCCAAGCCCGCCAATTGCCGCTTGATCGTCCGCAGGTGGTTGATGCCTTCGTTGAGCCTGGACCACTGCCCATACAGTTGTGCCAGCAACGCCCCTTGCTGCTCAAAGGCCCGCTGAGACGCCTTGACCCTGGGGTCTTTGATCACGGCGAAATGGGCTTGCAGCGACTGCTCGCCCGCCTCCAAGACCACGGTGTAGCGCCCCGGGTTCACGACGGGTCCATCCAGGTCTTCGCTTTCTGCGGCCAGAGGCTGATTGCGGCGGGTCATGAGCGACTTGTCCAGCGACGTGGGGCCGCGATGACGCAAGTCCCATGACCAACGGTTGAGCCCCGGCTTCACCGAGGGGCGCTTGGCGGTGGGCAACTGCGTGAGACTGCTGTCCACCAAACGGATCTCGCGACCCTTGGCATCCAAGATGCGCAATCGCACCGATCCTTTGAAGCCTTCGGGCAGCCAGTAGTGCACCAGGGCGCCTCCGGGTGCGCCTTCACCCACGTCCAAAAAGACCCGGGTGGTGGTGCCGTCGGGCAAGGTCACGGTTTCGCTGCTGCCACCAATGCCAAAAGCCGGCCCGTAGCTGATGCCTTTTTTCCCCAGACTGCTGCCTGCACTCCAAGACAATCGCGACCTGACTGTGTCGCGAGGCGTGATCAGCTGCACTGCGTTGAGGTCGGCGGACAACTGTCGCAAGGGCGACAGGTCGTCCAGGATCCAGAAGGAGCGTCCATGGGTGGCCGCAATGAGATCTCCGTGCTTGATTTTGAGGTCGTAGATGGGTGCCACAGGCAGGCCACCGCCCATGCGCGACCAATGCTGTCCATCGTCCAAGGAATAGAAGATGCCCGTCTCGGTACCGGTGAAGAGCAATCCCGGCCGCACTGGGTCGGCCCGCACGACGCGGGTGATTTCACCGGTGGGCAAGTTGCCCACGATGGATTGCCAGGTCTTGCCGCCGTCGCGTGTGCGGAAGAGATAAGGACGGTAGTCGGCCTGCTTGTATCGCGTGGCCGACACATAGACGGTGTTGGCATCGTGGGGGGAGACTTCCACGCAGCCCACATAGGCCAGGGCGGGCATGCCCCTGGGGGTGACGTTGGCCCAGCGCCGACCGTCGGTGCGCGTGACATGCACCAAGCCGTCATCGGTGGAGGCCCAAATCTCTTGCGGCCGATGAGGCGAGGGGGTGACGCAGGCGCAAGTGGCGTGCACCTCGGCACCGGCCGTGTCGTGGGTGAGTGAGCCGCCCGATGGGCCCTGGCGTGCGAGATCGTTCAAGCTCAGGTCTTGAGAGATGCATTCCCAGCTCGAGCCTTCGTCGCGCGTGCGAAACACGCGGTTGCCGCCTGCGTACAGGGTCTTGGGGTCGTGCGGCGAGAACACCAAGGGGAAGGTCCACGCGAAGCGGTACTTCAGATCCTTGGGGGCAATGCCGGTGGACTCCTCGGGCCAGACGTTCACCAGCCGGATCTGGCGGGTGCGGTGGTCATAACGCTGCAATGCGCCCGCGCCACCGGGGCTGGAGCCCACCGCGCCGCAGTACACGATGTTGGGGTCTTCAGGGTGCACGGCGATGAACCCGCTCTCGCCGGTGCCCGGGTAGGTGCAATCGCCCAGCGTGATGGAACCCCACTCTGAGGCACTGGGCACACTGATGGAGGTGTTGTCCTGTTGGGTGCCGTAAACGCGATAGGGGTACTGGTTGTCCACGTCCAGACGGTAAAACTGCGCCGTCTTTTGGTTGTAGATGGACGACCAGGTGGCGCCGCCATTGAACGACACGCAGGCGCCGCCATCGTTGCCCTCGATCATGCGCCGCGGGTCGTTGGGGTCGATCCACAGGTCGTGGTTGTCGCCATGGGGCGTGGTCACTTCCGTGAATCCCGTGCCTCCATCGGTGGACTTCCACATCTGCAAGTTGGTGATGTAGACCGTGTCGGCATGACCGGGGTCGGCAAACACGTGGGTGTAGTACCAGGGTCGATGCATCAAGTCGCGGTTGCTGCTGACTTGCGTCCAGC
>RFSP01000185.1 GCA_009923895.1 Betaproteobacteria bacterium
TAAGTCAGCTTCAGCGATCTGGTTGGCTGCCGCGCGTTCTTGGCTCCATTTGCCGGACCAAATTTTTGAGCCGCGAATCACCGCATCGGGATTGACCACGTTGCAGCGAATACCGAGTGGCGCACCTTCGAGCGCGATGCTGCGGCTGAGTTGGATTTCAGCGGCTTTGGCTGCGCAATATGCCGTCGCTTGGTTGCTGGCGACCATGCCGTTTTTGCTGGCGATCATCACAATGGAGCCACCGGTGGCTTGGGTCTTCATCAAGCGAAAGGCTTCTCGACTGACCAAGAAATAGCCGGTGGCCAAAATGTTTTGGTTGAGGTTCCACAAATCAAGTGTGGTGTCTTCGAGGGGCGCAGCAGAGGCAATGCCTGCATTGCTGACCAACACGTCCAGCCCGCCAAATGCCAACACGGCAGCGGCAAAGGCGTGTTTGACGCTGTCCTCTTGGGTGACATCGCACACCACTGCGTGCACACTGTCTTTGCCGAAACGCGCCGCGAGCTTGGCTTGAACATCTTGCAAAGCGTTGGGGGCGATGTCGGTCAACACCACACAAGCGCCATCACTCAACAGGCGCTGGGCGATGCTGCTGCCAATGCCACCCGCCGCGCCTGTGACCAACGCCACTTTGCCAACCAAAGGTTTGGGTTTGGGCATGCGCTGCAACTTGGCCTCTTCAAGCAACCAATATTCAATGTCGAAAGCTTCTTGTTCGGGCAGTCCGACATAGCGGTCTAAGGCATGGGCCTCGCGCATGACATTGATGGCGTTGACATAAAACTCGCCTGCTATGCGGGCGGTGGATTTGTCTTTGGCCATCGTCACCATGCCAATGCGCGGCAGCAACACCACCACCGGATTGGGATCACGCATGGCGGGGCTGCCCGGGCGTTTGCAGCGGTCGTAATAGGCGGCGTAGTCGTTGCAATAGCCGCTGATCAAATCGGCCAGCTTTGCTTTGAGCGCATCTGGCGGTAAGCCGTACAAATCTTCGGGAATGATCAGCGGGCGGATTTTGGTGCGCAAAAAATGGTCAGGGCATGACGTGCCCATGTGGGCCAATTCAGTCAGTTCGTGGGAATTGACAAATGCCAGCACTTCATCTGAAGTGTTGAGGTGCAGCAATTTGGGACTGTCTTTGCTGGCCAGTCCTCGGAGCAACGGCATCAGTTTGTGAAGGGTTGCTGCACTTTCAGACGCGGGCAGCGTGTCAAAACGGGTGCCGCCAAACACGTTGACTTTTCGTTCCGCGCGTTCTTTGAGCAACCAGTTTTGTGCGCGTTCGATCAAACCCACGGTGTTTTCAAAGCACGACTTCGAGGTGTCGCCCCAACTGAACAACCCATGGCCTGCCAGCACAATGCCGCGCAAACCGGGGTGCGCGGCGTCATAGGCGGCCAGTTGTTGGCCCAACTCATAGCCCGGGCGCAACCACGGCAGCCAGCCGACTTGACCGTCGAACACGGTTTGCGTGATGCGCTGCGAGTTCTCCATGGCTGCAATCGCAATCACCGCATCTGGGTGCATGTGGTCGATATGGGCATAGGGCAAAGCCGCATGCAAAGGGGTGTCGATCGAGGCGGCGCGTGGGTTGAGGTTGAAGGTGCAATGCGGCAAGTAGTCGACCATGCTGTCTTCGTGGGCCAATCCCCGGTAAAGCTTTTTCAGGCCGCGCAATTTGTCCATCCACAACGTGGCGAAACCGTCGAGCTTCATGGAACCCACATCGCCACCCGAGCCCTTGACCCACAGCACTTCCACCGACTCGCCGCTCAGGGGGTCGGTTTGCCAAATCTTGGCGCTGGTGTTGCCGCCACCGTAGTTGGTGATGCGCAGGTCTGAGCCCAGCAGGTTGGAGCGCCAGACGAACATGTTGCGCGGCCAATTTTGCGGGGCGTCCGGGTCTTCGCAGCTCATCTCCAGCGAGCCGTCGCGCAGCGCCTTGATCACGTAATCCTTCGGGTCCATGCCGACGGCAGTGGCGTCCTTGACCACCTGCATCGGGTTGGTCTTGAGCTGGGGCGCACTGGGCAGCCAGCCCATGCGCTCGGCGCGGACGTTGTAGTCGATCATGCTGCCGCCAAATTTGGCTTTGTCGGCCAGCGGCGAGACGATCTCGGACACGTCAAGCTTTTCATAGCGCCACTGGTCGGTGTGAGCGTAGAAGAAGCTGGTCGAGTTTTGCTGGCGCGGCGGGCGCAGCCAGTCGAGCGCAAAGGCCAGCGCGGTCCAGCCGGTCTGCGGGCGCAGCTTTTCCTGGCCCACATAGTGCGCCCAGCCACCACCGCTCTGGCCAATACAACCGCACATCATCAGCAGGTTGATCACGCCACGGTAGTTCATGTCGGCGTGGTACCAGTGGTTCATGGCCGCACCGATGATGACCATGGATTTGCCATGCGTCTTGTCGGCGTTGTCGGCAAACTGGCGCGCCACGGTGATGACCTGCTGGCGTGGCACCCCGGTGATGGCTTCTTGCCAGGCTGGGGTGTAGGGGGCGTTGTCGTCGTAGTTCTTCGCACCGCTGCCCAGACCGCGGTCGATGCCGTACTGCGCGACCTGCAGGTCAAACACAGTGGCCACCATGGCATAGCGCTCTTCACCGGCTTTGCCCAGACGCAGGCGCACGGCAGGCACCTTGGCCTGATTCACGTCGCCCACGGCCGCGTTGGCCGGAAAGTTGGGCGTCTGCTGACCGCCGAAGTAAGGGAAGCCCACATCGACCACCTGGTGGTCCTGCGCGCCGTCTTCCAGCACAGAGAGCTTGAGCTTGACGTCGCCGTTGTCGCGAGCCTCTTTGGATTCAAGGTTCCACTTGCCCGCGTCTTCACGGCCCTGGTCGCCCCAACGGAAACCGATCGAGCCATTGGGCAGCACCGCCTTGCCGGTGGTGTCAAAAGCCACCGTCTTCCAGTCGGGGTTGTTGGCTTGGCCGAGCTTGCCGTTGAAGTCGCTCGCGCGCAGGTAACGGTCGGGCACCAGGGTGGTGCTGCCGTCGGGCAGGGTCTGCTCCTTGAGCATGACCAGCATCGGCAGATCGGTGTAGCGGCGCGCGTAGTCGTCGAAATAGCTGCTGCGCTGGCCATTGGCGGGGAAGTAGAACTCATTGAGCACCACATGGCCCATGGCCATGGCCAGCGCCGCGTCGGTGCCCTGCTTGGGGTGCAGCCAGAGGTCGGCCAGCTTGGCGACTTCGGAATAGTCGGGCGTGACCGCCACCGTCTTGGTGCCCTTGTAGCGGACTTCGGTGAAGAAGTGGGCGTCGGGTGTGCGCGTCTGCGGGATGTTCGAACCCCAGGCGATGATGTAGCTGGAGTTGTACCACCATGCCGCCCATGCCGCGCACTTGCTGGTAGTCGCGGCGGGCTGCGTCGTCTTCGACGATCAGGGCCCAGGCGTCCACCGGCGACTTGGCGACCTTGAGGGCGGCGCGCCAACGCTCGAGCAGGCGGCCACGCACCATCGGGTACTTCACGCGGTTGGCCGAATACAGGTACCAGCTGTAGCTGGCGCCCCGCGCGCAGCCACGCGGCTCGTGGTTGGGCATGTCCCAGCGGGTGCGCGGGTAGTCGGTCTGCTGGGTTTCCCAGGTGACGATGCCGCCCTTGACATAGATCTTCCACGAGCACGAGCCCGTGCAGTTCACGCCGTGGGTGGATCGCACGATCTTGTCGTGCGCCCAGCGGTTGCGGTAGGCGTCTTCCCAGGTGCGGCCTTCGTTGGTGACCTGGCCATGGCCGTTGGCGAACGGCTCCTTGGGCAGGTTGAAGTGGGTCAGGCGGTCCAGAAAATGGCTCATGGAGAAACTCCGTGTGAACGGTTGCGAAATCAGGGGTTGCGGATGCTGCTGCCGGCGCGCAGGTAGAAGGCCCAGTTGAGCACCAGGCACAGGGCGTAGAACACCGCAAAGCCGTACATGGCCAGCTGCGGTGTGCCGGCCTTGATCTGCTCGCCGATCACCACCGGCGCGATGAAAGCGCCGTAGGCGGCCACGGCCGAGGTCCAGCCCAGCACCGGGCCGGCCTGCTGGCGGTCAAAGATCACACCAATCGTGCGGAAGGTCGAGCCGTTGCCGATGCCCTGGCCGTGAACAACACGATGAAGAGGCCCAGGAAGGCCGGGAAGTACTGCTCGGGCGTGGCCGAGGTGTAGGCCTGCAGCATCACGTAGCCCACCGCGACCGAAGCCAGCACCATC
>RFSP01000186.1 GCA_009923895.1 Betaproteobacteria bacterium
CTGCCCGCCCCCCGAGGCGACTACACCACCCGGTGGGCCCAGTTCGCCGCCCTGGCGCGCTTCGACATGGCCTTCGTGATGCGCAGCCCGGCGTTCTTCGTACTGCTCTTTATCGGCGTGCTCAACGCCGGACCCTCGGCCTGGTTCATCAACGAGTGGTACGGTAGTCCGAGCCTGCCAGCCACACGGCTGATGGTGCAGGCGCTGCAAGGCGCCTTCGGGCTCATGCCTATCATCATCGCCATCTACTACGGTGGCGAACTGGTGTGGCGTGACCGCGAGCGGCGCATGCACGAGATCGTCGACGCCACGGCAGCACCCGGCTGGGCACATCTGGTACCCAAGATCGGCGCCATCGCGCTGGTGCTTACGGCCACCGCACTGGTGGCGGTCTTGACCGGCATGGCGGTGCAGCTGGCCAAGGGCTATACCCAGCTGGAGCCGCTGGCCTACCTGGCCTGGTATATCTGGCCCACCGTGGTGACCTCACTGCATCTGGCCGTGTTGTCGGTGCTGGTGCAGGTGCTCGTGCCGCAGAAGTTCATTGGGTGGGGTGTGATGTTGGTTCACATGGTGGCCACCATCGCATTGGCCACAGCCGGCTTCGAACACAATCTCTACGATTACGGCGCAACGCCCTCGATCCCCTTGTCCGACATGGCGGGCATGTCGCGCTTCTGGATCGGACAGGCCTGGTTCCAACTCTACTGGACAGCTTTTGCAGTGCTGCTGGCACTGGCCGCGCATGCCTTTTGGCGGCGCGGCAACGGCGGCACGTTGCGCCAACGCTGGCCCCAGGCAAGGGCTCGCATGCGCGGGGGCGCGGCTGCCTTGGCCATTGGCTCGGGCCTGTTGTTTGCGGGCACTGGTGGCTACATATTTTGGAACACCAATGTGCTCAACCGCTACAGCCCACAGCCCGAAGAGGAGGCCCTGACGGCTGATGCCGAGAAGGCGCTGCTGCCCTATGAAAATCTAGCCCAACCGCGCATCGTCGGGGTGACCCTGAATGTGGAACTGTTCCCGCGTGAAGCCAAAGCCATCACCTCAGGAACCTACCACCTGGAAAATCGCAGTGGCCAGACCATCTCCGAACTCCACCTGGTATCGATGCCCAAATTGAGGATCGAGCAGGTGGACCTGCCCGGTGCCAGCCTGAAGACCGACAACGCCCAATGGGGACACCGCGTCTACACCCTGAGCAGGCCGCTGGAACCGGGACAACACCTGCAGTTGGGATTCAAAACTGTGCTGCACGAGCCAGGCTTCGTCAACAACCGGCCACTGACCCGCATCGTTGACAACGGCACCTTCGTCAACAACAGCGAGATCACACCCAGCATCGGCGTTACGCGTGGCATGTTTCTGCAAGACCGGAACAAACGCCGCAAGCATGGCCTGCCGTCCGAACTTCGTCCCCCGACACTGGAAGACGATTCAGGTCGGTCAGGCCACGACCTGCGGCACGACAGCGACTGGGTGGTGGCCGACATCACGGTTACCACGGATGCCGACCAGACGCCCGTGGCGCCGGGCTATGCCGTTAGCGACGTCTCACGAGACGGCCGCCGTACCGAGCTTTGCCAACACCATTCCCTACAGCGAAAACCTGGGTTTCCTGTCGCAGTTGGCCGACCCGGACAAGATCGATGTGGTCACCTACATCACCGCGCACGAGATCGCGCATCAGTGGTGGGGCCATCAAGTGGTGTCGAGCAAGCAGCAAGGCGGCACCTTCATCATCGAGAGCCTTTCGCAGTATTCGGCGCTGCTGGTGATGGAAAAGCTCTACGGGCCCGAGCACATGCGCAGATTCCTCAAGTACGAGCTCGATCGCTATCTGCGCTCGCGCGGCAGTGACGTGCTGGGCGAATTGCCCCTGGCCCGAGTGGAGAATCAGCAGTACATCCACTACCAAAAGGGTGCATTGGCACTGTGGTGGCTCAAGGAGGTGATGGGCGCCCCCGCACTCAACCGCGCACTGTCGGCGTTCGTGCGCGAATACGCCTTTAAACCGGCGCCCTACCCCAACAGCCTGGACCTGCTGCGTCACATCCGTCGCGAAGCAGGGCCTGCGCACCAGGAACTCATCACCGACCTGTTCGAGAAGATCACCCTGGTCGATGCCAAGGCGCTCGAACCCAAGGCAGTGCAACGACCCGACGGCCGCTGGGACGTCAGCTTCACCGTACAGGCGCGCAAGCTGCATGCCAACAGCAAGGGCGTGGAGACCGAGTCGCCGCTTCAGGAGCCCTTCGATATCGGTGTATTTACAGCCGAGCCAGGCAAGAAGGGCTTCTCGTCAACCAGTGTGCTGCTCATGGAACGACGCATGGTGCGCAGCGGATCCCAGGAGGTGAAGGTCACCGTGGAACGCAAGCCGTCCTTTGTGGGGGTAGACCCGTACAACAAGCGCATTGATCGCAACTCGGATGACAACCTGGTGCGGATCCCGGAATGAACGACCGAGATCCAGACGTGATCAAAGGTCAGCTGGACATCCTGGCCTGGGGCACGATGTCATGCGCGACGCTTCTGCCTTTGCGCTGCGCCACGCGACCGCTCTTGCAAGAGTGACTGAAATCGTGGGTCACGATCTCAAGGTATCGGGTTCTCATAGGTCACAGCGCTTCGGTAGATCATTGCGTCGAGCGACGGATTCGACATGAGTTGGTTCAGGCCATGAGGCAATGTCTTCGGGAACAAGCGAGAAGACAACGGCGTCGTGCGGCTTTCCGTGAAAGTAAAGGCGGTTCCTGGATTGACACTCGCGAGTTGCCCCTAGTGAAGCAGCCACCTTTTGACTGGCAACGTTGTGCGTGAGCGCGACGATCTCCAGGCGCGTCAGACCCAGTTCGCCAAAGCCGATACGAGCGGCCTGTTTGGCTGCATACCGCGCTACACCGCGACCTGTGTGCGACGTGCTGACCCAGTAACCGATATTCCCAAGTCGGTAGGCCTTGTTGATGTGATTGATGCCTGTACCACCTACAACTGCACCCGTTCTTGTCTCGAAAACGCCGAGCGGGTACTCGATGCCTTCAGACCAAGCTTTTTGGGAATATTCGATCCAGGCCTGCGCGTCTGACAGCGCGTAGTCCTGCTTGCACCATGGCATCCAGTAAACCAACTCCGCGAGCGAGGCTCTGACGGCGTCGAACATAGACGGCGCATCAGAGGGTTCAAAGCGTCTAACTTGATATTCAAAAGACGTGGACATGAAAGTGAACCTGGTGGTGGCGTTTGTATGCGACACCTTGTTCATGCCCGACTCCGGCACAGGGAACCCTTGAACGACCGGCTCATGTACTGATGGCGCTGGTGAAGGTCAGCCGATTGCCGAACGGATCGGTCACGGTGAAGTCGCGCGTTCCCCAGGGCATGGTCTGAACGACGGGCCGGTTGTGGGACGCTGATTTGGCCTGGAGTTCAGCGCACCACGCGTCGATGTCCTGCACCTCGATACGCATGGAAGACCCCGGCGTGGCGTCTCCGTGGTGCTCAGACAGGTGCAACGAACAGCCATCGCGAACCACGCCCATGTACAAGGGCGCGCCAGGATCGAAACGATGCTCAAAGACGACCTGGAAACCCAGGAAATCGATATAAAACTCGCGCGCGCGGGCTTCATCAAAACTGCGCAAGATGGGGGTGGTGCGTGACAGGGTCATGGTGATCCATAACGTCTCGATCTGATGTCCGAAATGATGCCATGACTTATGGCGATGAGTTTTGAGGCATGTTCAACCAGGCCGAACGAACCCTCCTTGCTGCCAAGGCGGAGTTTGCAGATGCAAACGAAGTCGAGATCTTCCTGGCCATGACGCGTCACAACCTGGGCAAATCCAAGGAAGCGGTTGAAGCGCTTCTTCGCCTGTTGGTCGAGACCTCTCGGGACGAAAGTATCCAAGCGTATAGTCGAGCCATTGCCCTGTACGCGGAGAACATCGACCGCACCTGGCCGGCGGGCGGCGCTTAGACCCGCGCTTTGGTTTTCCGTGGATATCGTGGACTATCAGGATGACATGAGATGGCCCGTCAGAAATCAATGATCACGTCCGTGGGTGGCGTCCCCGTCTTGCCAAAGCTTCGGCTCTATCAGTTCAACACGAAGATCGCCAAGCACTACTTCTGCTCCAACTGCGGCATCTACACGCATCATCAGCGCCGGAGCTTCCCGGACCAGTACGGTTACAACG
>RFSP01000187.1 GCA_009923895.1 Betaproteobacteria bacterium
CCAAAATGAATCCGATGATGCCCACGCCCAGTTGCGCCCCAATGTCTGGCGCGGGCCGCTCCTGACCCTGCCATTGCATGCGCAGGTTGGCAGCGTAAACCCAGCCGCGCTGGGGGCCATGGGCCACATCGCACCAGGTGTAGCCGCGCAAGCATCCAAAAACCTCCAGCATGGTGCCTGAGGGCACGATGGCCACCACCGGGTACTCCCTTGCAGGGCCGGCCCGCAGGTGCAAGGTCTTGGCGGCCCAAGCACTTTGCACTTCGCTGCTCATCGGGTGAGCCATCGAGTGAGGCATGGGGTGAGGCATCGGCTGTGCTTGGGCTGGCGTCAGGCCGGCCACCGGAGCACACAGCGCGACAGCGGCTGCCACCCATGACAGGCACTGACGCTGTCGGCCCCCATTCAAAACTCCGGTCGCACCGCTTGTCATGAGCCACTCCTTGACGCCACCCCGACAGCTCAGGGTGTAACGCAAGGTGGGTCAGGCAATGTTGAGGGCCCTCAAGCTCGAGATAAGCCCGAGATCCAGCCCAAGGACCTTGCGGCCTTTGCCAGCGTCACTGACCTGTCAGAGGGATCAAACGCCTTCTTGCAGATGACGAAGCTCGTCCAAAGTGTTGGCGTTGGCGAAAGCCTGTGGGTCCTCAAACTCGCACCACACGCAACGGTGTTGGTCGGCCCACCGGTCGATCTTGCGCTCCCCGTCTCGCAGGGCTTGAGCCAGGGCGTCGGCCAGCGACGTCTTCATCAGGCAAAAGACAGGCTGGCGTTGGACCGTACCGTCTTTTTCGCGGCTGGCTGCCAAGACCACATCGGCGTCGCAGTCATGGAGCGCTTGCGACATTTTGGCAACGAGGTCCAAGGGAAACAGGGGCGAATCACAGGGCACGCACACCAGGTACGGTGTGTCGCAATGCGTCAACCCGGCCAGCATGCCCGCCAACGGCCCGGGGTAGTCCTCCAAGGCGTCAGGCCACACGGGCACGCCCAGGGCTTGATATTCGGCCAAATGGCGGTTGGCGTTGATCATCACCGAGGCCACCTGAGGCGCCAAGCGTTGCATGGCCCGCAGTGCCAAGGGCTGTCCTTGAAAGTGCTGAAGCCCCTTGTCAACGCCTCCCATGCGCGAGCCACGCCCGCCTGCGAGGACGAGGCCCGTGATTTCTAGGGGAGGAATGGAAGTAGAAGTCATTCAAAAGGAGGTTGAATGCAAGGCCGATGGCGGTGTGATGATGTCATTGTCCATGCGAAACCCCGTCTTGTGGCAACATCCTCACCATCATGAGCGTCTGGCCGCAGCCAATTTCCCATCCGCCGATTGAAGTCATTGCCAACGCGCCGCGCTTGACCGAAGCGCGTTGTGAGCTCATGCGCGAGATTCAAGTGTGCGATGAATACGGCGACCGCCGCACCCTGCAGATCCCGGCAGAAAGACCGTTGACGGTCTACGTGGACAAGCGCGAACTGGTCACACTCATGACCCTGGGCGTGCGTCCGGAATGGCTGGTGCTGGGATACCTGTGCAATCAGCGCCTGGTGGACCAGGTGAGTGACGTGGAGTCCATCACCGTGGACTGGGACGTCGGGGCGGCCGCCGTCAAGACACGCACGGGCGTGGTCGATTTCGATCGCAAGACCGCACAACGGGTGGTGACCACCGGCTGTGGACAAGGGACGGTTTTTGGCGAGTGGTTGTCAGAGGTGGATGCGGTGCGTTTGCCTGATGCACAGCAAGCCCGCATCAGTCAAACGGTGCTCTACCGCATGTTGGACACGATTCGGCAGCAAGACAGCATTCACCGCAAAGCCGGCTCTGTGCATGGATGTGCCTTGTTTCAAGGCGGTGAACTGTTGATGTTCATTGAAGATGTCGGTCGCCACAATGCCATCGACACGATCGCGGGGTGGATGGCGCTGCACGGCGTTCAAGGCAGCGACAAGGTCTTTTACACCACCGGGCGTCTGACCAGCGAAATGGTCATGAAGGCTGCGCACATCGGCGTGCCCATCATCGTCTCTCGCAATGGCATGACGGCCATGGGCTACGAGATGGCCCATCGATTGGGCATGACCCTTTTTGGCCGGGCGGCCAACAAGCACTTCATTTGCTATGTGGGCATGGAGCGCTTTGATGCCGAGCCGCAGCCCCGGCGTTCCAGCGTCAGCGTGGTGGCTGGATAGAGTCGGTTACACCAAGCCGTCAAACAACCACACATCCACCCAGTCGCCGGCTTCGACCGACTTTTGATCGTGGTGCAACACCACCAGCGCATTGGCTTCGCTCATGCTGCGCAAAATGCCTGCGCCTTGCGATCCCACCAAATGCACGCACCACTGCCCATCGGATCCCGGTTCCACCCGGCCACGCTGAAACTCTGTGCGCCCCGGCCGCTTGCGAATGGTCTGTACCGAGCGGACACGCAGCGTCGCAATGGGTTCCGACTGAGCACCTGCCAGGCGCAACAGGCCGTCACGAGCCAGGGCGTAGAAGGTCACCAGGGCGGCCACGGGGTTGCCGGGCAGGGCAAACAGCCAGGCGGTTCTTTGAGCCGGTGCTGAGCCCCCTGGGCTCGCGCTGCCTGCATGGCCAAGCGCACGCAGAGCGCCAAATGCAAAAGGCCGACCGGGGCGCATGGCCACTTTCCAAAAAGACACCGCTCCCAGCTGTTCCATCACCTCTCGCGTGTAATCGGCATCCCCGGCACTCACGCCACCGCTGGTCAGCACCACATCGGCTTGGCTCACAGCGCGGGTCATGGCTGCAGCCAGCGCATGGCGGTCATCTGGAACCAAGCCAAAATCCAACACTTCCACATGCAGCCGCTGCAATGCTGCCATGAGAGAAAAACGGTTGCTGTCGTAAATGCCCCCTGGGGGAAGAGGCTGTCCCGGCTCTACCAATTCATTGCCTGTGGAAAACAAAGCCACCCGCAGTCGCCGTTTGACCCAGGCCTGCGTGTATCCCAGGGAGGCCATCAATCCCACGTCGGCCGGTCGCAAAATGCGGCCGGCACGCAGAGCAGGGCGCCCCGCGGTCAAGTCTTCTCCGGCCAAACGTCGGTTGTCCCCGGCGCGAACCACCCCCGCGCCAATGGTGACTTGGGCGTCGGCCACTTGGCACAACTCCAGCGGCACCACGGTATCCAACCCCGGTGGCATCACGGCACCGGTCATGATGCGAATGCATTCGCCCTGGGCCAGTGTGCCCGCAAAGGGCTGCCCGGCATAAACCGTGGAGCCCAGGGCACGCAAGACGGTGTCCCGGTTTGCCAGGAGGTCTGCGCCACAAAACGCATAACCGTCCATGGCGGAATTGTCGTGCGCCGGCACGTTGATGGGTGACAGCAGGTCGTCGGCCAGCACGCGCCCCAGTGCCTGATCCAGGCTGACCTGTTGCGAGCCTTCCACGGGGACCAAGGCCTGAGCAATGTGGGCGCGAGCTTCATCCACAGAAATTTGCACATCTTGGGCCGCGACGGCGGAAGGACCGAGCTCACTCATTGATCACCATTTGAAGACGCAATAACCACGATTACGCATTGATGAATCGCGGTGCTGGGGAGCGAAAAGGCTAGCATATTGTTTGCGGTCCCGTTGGGGTGCCGTCACTTCGACCATGAATACCTTCACCCAAAGCCTGCAACTGGCCCTGGAGATGATTTCTCGAGGGGATGCGGAGCTCTTTCGGATTGTGATGTTGTCATTGCAGGTCAGCGGCACGGCCTGCGTGCTGGGGGCCCTCATGGGGTTGACGCTGGGCGCTGCGCTGGCGGTGAGCAAGTTTCCTGGTCATGGTGCATGTGTTTGGGCGTTGAACACCTTGTTGGCCATGCCCTCGGTGGTGCTGGGGTTGATTGTGTACTTGATGCTGTCGCGGGCAGGGCCTTTGGGTGAGTGGGGCATCTTGTTCACGCCCACGGCCATGGTCATTGCGCAAAGCCTCTTGGTGGTGCCTTTGATTGCTGCTTTGTCACGCCGCTTGGTGCTCAATGCACTTCGAGATGGTGGAGAGCAGTTGGCCTCCATGGGTGCCGGTGCGGGCATGCGTGCCGCGCTGTTGTTGCTGCATGAACGTTGGGGCGTTCTGACCGTTTTGCTTGTGGCCTTGGGCCGTGCCATCTCCGAAGTGGGCGCGGTGATGATGGTGGGCGGCAACATCCAAGGGGTGGCCCGGGTGATGACCACGGCCA
>RFSP01000188.1 GCA_009923895.1 Betaproteobacteria bacterium
TGCAGGTGATGGTTCTTTTCATCCATCTTGCTCGTGATGCCGCTCGGGGCCTTGAAGGTCTGGCCGGCCATTGCAGCGATCACCTTGTCGGTGTCGGTGCTCTTGGCCTTGGTGACGGCTTGGGCCCACATATTGATGCCGATGTAAGTGGCTTCCATCGGGTCATTGGTCAGCGGCTTGTCCTTGTGACCGGCAATGCCCTTGGCCTTGGCGTAGGCGGCCCACTTCTTGGTGAACTCGTCGTTGGCCGGGGCCTTGATGGACATGAAGTAGTTCCAGGCAGCCAGGTGGCCCACCAGCGGCTTGGTGTCCACGCCGCGCAGTTCTTCTTCACCCACGGAGAAAGCCACCACGGGCACATCGGTCGCCTTCAGACCCTGGTTGCCCAGTTCTTTGTAGAAGGGGACGTTGGAGTCGCCGTTGATGGTGGAGATCACCGCTGTCTTCTTGCCTTCGCCAGCAAACTTCTTGATCTTGGCAATGATGGTCTGATAGTCCGAATGGCCGAAGGGGGTGTACTCCTCCATGATGTCGGCTTCGGCGATGCCCTTGCTCTTGAGGAAGGCGCGCAAGATCTTGTTGGTGGTGCGGGGGTAGACATAGTCCGTGCCCAGCAACACAAAGCGCTTGGCGCTGCCGCCGTCTTTGCTCATCAGGTATTCCACGGCGGGAATGGCCTGCTGGTTGGGGGCTGCACCCGTGTAGAACACGTTCTTGCTCAGCTCTTCGCCTTCGTACTGCACGGGGTAGAAGAGCAGGCTGTTGGTTTCTTCAAAGACGGGCAGCACGGACTTGCGTGACACGCTGGTCCAGCAACCGAACACTGCGGCCACCTTGTCTTGCGTGATCAACTGCTTGGCCTTCTCAGCAAACAGCGGCCAGTTGGACGCGGGGTCCACCACCACCGGCTCCAGCTTCTTGCCAAGCAGGCCGCCTTTGGCGTTGATTTCGTCGATGGCCATCAACACGGTGTCTTTGAGCACCGTCTCAGAGATGGCCATGGTGCCGGACAGCGAGTGCAGCACACCCACCTTGATGGTGTTTTGGGCCAGGACGGGGCTGGCCAAACCAGCAGCCAGCAAAGATGCAGCCAGCGTCTTCAAGCCGGTGCGACGGATGAGGTTCACGGGGTTCATGGGGGCTCCTTGCAATGAAAAATGTTCCGCGGGATACTTCGCAATAGCCGTGCCAGGGTTTGCCCGGGCCCATCGAACCGTCTTGGTGCCGTTGGCACTGTTTGTGCTCGGAGTTGGGGCATGGAACTCACCCCTCGCGAAAAAGACAAGCTGCTTCTCTTTACGGCCGCCCTGCTGGCTGAGCGAAGACGAGCCCGTGGCTTGAAGTTGAATTACCCCGAAGCGGTGGCCCTGATCAGCGCCTCCATCCTGGAAGGTGCTCGAGACGGGAAGACCGTCGCCCAGCTCATGAGCGAGGGCAAGACGGTGTTGTCTCGAGACGATGTGATGGACGGCGTGGCCGAAATGATTCCTGAGATCCAGATCGAGGCCACCTTTCCCGATGGCACCAAATTGGTGACTGTGCACCAACCCATTGCATGAGACGCCCCGAAACTGATTGGAGAGCTGAAATGAAGATGTCGCAAGCGTTCGCGGCCGTTTGGGCGGTTTTGTCCGCGACCATGATCCCGGTGGATCACACCTGGGCCCATGATGGACACGGCCTGACAGGGTCACATTGGCATGCCACCGATGTCTGGGGGTTTGCATTGGCGCTGGCGGTGGCCGTGGTCATGTGGTGGTGGTCCCGCAACAAGTGAGGTCGTCCATGATCCCCGGTGAAGTTTTGACGGATGGGCCCGATATCGCCCTCAACGTGGACCGTCGTACCGTGACCTTGGTGGTCGAAAACGGTGCCGATCGTCCCATTCAAGTGGGTTCGCACTATCACTTTGCCGAGACCAATGCCGCGTTGCGCTTTGACCGGCAAGCCGCCCAGGGCATGCGATTGGACATTCCCTCGGGCACAGCAGTGCGCTTTGAGCCGGGCCAGCAGCGCACGGTGCAGTTGGTGGATTACGCGGGCAGCCGAGAGGTTTGGGGGTTTCGTGGCCTGGTGCAGGGGGCTTTGAAATGAGCACGACCCTGGGACGACGGGCTTATGCCGATATGTTTGGCCCCACCACGGGCGACCGCGTGCGCTTGGCCGACACGGGCTTGGTCATCGAGGTGGAGCGGGACCTCACGGTCTATGGCGAAGAAGTGAAGTTTGGTGGCGGCAAGACCATCCGCGATGGCATGGGCCAGGGGCAGCGACCCAACGGCCCAGGGCCTGCCGATGCGGTGGACTGTGTCATCACCAATGCCCTCATCTTGGACCACTGGGGCATTGTCAAAGCAGACATCGGACTGCGAGGCCAACGCATTGCCGCCATTGGCAAGGCGGGCAACCCCGACGTGCAGCCCGGGGTGGACATCGTCATCGGTCCCGGGACCGAAGTGATTGCGGCCGAAGGTCTGATCGTCACCGCCGGAGCTATTGACACCCACATCCACTTCATTTGCCCTCAGCAAATTGAAGAAGCCCTGATGAGCGGGGTGACCACCATGATCGGTGGCGGGACCGGGCCGGCCACGGGCACCTTTGCCACCACCTGCACGCCAGGCCCTGAGAACATCCGCCGCATGCTGCAAGCGGCCGATGCCTTTCCGATGAACATCGGTTTTTTGGGCAAAGGCAATGCCAGCCGACCAGAAGCATTGCGTCAACAAGTGGAAGCGGGCGCTATTGGGCTCAAGCTGCACGAAGATTGGGGCACCACGCCGGCGGCCATCGACTGTTGTTTGAGCGTGGCCGAAGAAACCGATGTGCAAGTGGCCATCCACACCGACACGCTCAATGAGAGTGGCTTTGTGGAAGACACGATGGCCGCGTTCAAAGGCCGCACCATCCACAGCTTCCACACCGAAGGCGCTGGCGGCGGACACGCGCCCGACATCATGCGGGTGGTGGGTGAGGCCCATGTGCTGCCATCGTCCACCAACCCCACCCGACCTTTCACCATCAACACGCTCGACGAGCATTTGGACATGCTCATGGTGTGTCATCACCTCGATGCCGGCATTGCTGAAGACTTGGCCTTTGCCGAAAGCCGCATTCGCCGCGAAACCATCGCGGCAGAAGACATCCTGCATGACCTCGGGGCCATCAGCATGTTCTCGTCTGACAGCCAAGCCATGGGCCGCGTGGGTGAGGTGCTGATTCGCTGCTGGCAAACGGCCCACAAAATGAAAGCGCAACGCGGCGCGCTGCCTGGCGACAGCGACCGTCATGACAACGCTCGTGTCAAGCGTTACTTGGCCAAGCTCACCATCAACCCCGCCCTGGCCCATGGCATTTCACACGAGGTGGGCAGCATCGAGGTGGGCAAATGGGCCGATCTGGTGTTTTGGAAGCCGGCCTTCTTTGGGGTCAAGCCCAGCCTGATCTTGAAGGGCGGCTTCATTGCGGCCGCGGCCATGGGCGACCCCAATGCCAGCATTCCCACGCCGCAGCCCGTGCATTACCGGCCCATGTTTGGTGCCTTTGGCGGTGCACTGCACAGCGGGTCGTTGACTTTCTTGAGTCAACCGGCCATGGCGCAGGATCTGGCGCGGGACTATGGACTGCACAAGACCGTGGCGGTGGTCAAGGGCTGCCGCACGGTCAAGAAGGCCGACATGGTTCACAACGCCTACACACCGGTCATGGACATCGATGCGCAAACCTATGCGGTTCGTGCTGATGGCCAGTTGTTGACCTGCGAGCCGGCCCACGAACTGCCCATGGCCCAGCGCTATTTCTTGTTCTAAAGGTGGGCTCTGAGGCTGGCCGTCAGCCCATGCCGGCACAATGGCATCCATGATCACTGTCAACAAAGTCATCGCGCAAGGCCAAGGCCTTGCCGCCGTGCTGCTCAAGCGCGCAGCCACCGTTCAGCTGGATTGGGATGTGCGCCAAAAGAGCCGCTTTGAGGCCACCGATACGCAGGGACGCCAGCTGGGCGTTTTTTTGCCGCGCGGGACGGTCGTGCGCGGAGGCGATGTGCTGGTGGCCGAGGACGGATCGCTCGTGCGTGTGGAGGCTGCACCGCAAGAGGTCATGGTCATCCGTCACTGTCCGCATCACGGCACGCCGTTTGACCTGGTGCGCGCCGCCTACCACTTGGGCAAT
>RFSP01000189.1 GCA_009923895.1 Betaproteobacteria bacterium
CGGCGTCGGGTATTCGGTGGTCACTTTGGACCAATCGCATTCCAGCTCTTCGCACACCAACTGCGCCAAGCCGGTCAGCGTGCCCTGTCCCATCTCCGAGCGAGCGATGCGCACAATCACGCGGTCATCGGGCTGCACCACCACCCATGCATTGACCTCTGGTCCTCCCTCGATCCGTTGCATGGCAATGGGGGGCATGGAGGGCCATGTGCCAGGGGATGCGGTCTGGGCCTGCGCTGCGGGCGAAGTGCCAAAGCCCACCACCAGCGATCCCGCAGCGGCGCCCCATCCGGTCAAGAAATCGCGGCGCGTCGTGTCCATGGGCGTCACCCTTGTCGGGGGGCGGTTGCCCCGCGGTGCTCGATGTTCAGGCTGGCCACCTTGGGGTCCCCGCCCTGCGCCACCACTTTGATCGCTGCGCGCACCCGGTTGTAGGTGCCGCAGCGACAGATGTTGGTCATGGCGGTGTCGATGTCGGCATCGGTGGGCTTGGGTTTTTGCTTGAGCAGCGACACCGCCGCCAAAATCATGCCGCTTTGACAAAAGCCGCATTGGGGCACGTCCAGGGCCACCCAAGCCTTTTGGACAGGGTGTTGCCCGTCTGGCGACAGGCCTTCGATGGTGGTGATTTTTTGTGCGGCACCCACACTCGAAACCGGCAGGACACAGGTGCGGGTGGCCACACCGTCCACCAGCACGGTGCAGGCCCCGCACTGCGCCACCCCGCAGCCGTACTTGGTGCCAGTCAGGTTCAGATGGTCACGCAACACCCACAACAACGGGGTGTCGGGATCGGCGTCATGTGTCACGATCTTGCCATTGACATGAAGGGTCGGCATGGGCGTTTCCTGCGCTGAACGGAAACCAAATTCTGGCCCAATCTGGGCCTGGCAACCATGCGGGGAATCGATCCCCCCTTGAAATGGGGGGAGATCAGCCCCAAATCTTTCGGTTACAGGCCTGCTCCAAGGCCGCCATCCACTGATTCACCATGACCAAGCAGACCCTCCATTTCCAGGCCGAAGTCCAACAAATTCTTCATCTGGTCACCCACTCGCTTTATTCCAACAAAGAAATCTTTTTGCGCGAGCTGGTCTCCAATGCGTCGGATGCCTGCGACAAATTGCGGTTCGAGGCCCTGGACAATGCCGCCTTCTACGAGGACGCGCCCACGTTGGAGGTGCGCGTCTTCTTTGACGCTGAAAACAAAACCCTCACCATTCGCGACAACGGCATTGGCATGAGCGCAGACGAGGCGGTGCAGCACCTGGGCACCATCGCCCGCAGCGGCACACGAGAGTTCATGGCCCGCCTCGAAGGCGACCAGAAAAAAGACGCCAACCTCATCGGCCAGTTTGGTGTGGGCTTTTACTCCGGATTCATCGTGGCCGACCGCATCACGGTGGAATCACGCCGGGCCGGTCTCAAGGCCGAGGAGGGCGTGCGCTGGTCCAGCACCGGCACGGGCGACTTTGAGGTGGAAGCCATCACCCGCGAGCAGCGGGGCACCGACGTCATCCTCCATCTGCGCGAGGGCGAAGACGAGTTTTTGAGCACCTGGAAACTCAAGTCCATCATTGGCAAGTATTCCGACCACATTTCTCTGCCCATCCTCATGAAGAAGGAGGAATGGGACGCCGACAAAAAGGCCACGGTGGTCAAAGACGAGTGGGAAACCGTCAACAAAGCGGCCGCCTTGTGGGCCCGCAGCAAGAGCGACATCACCGAATCCGAGTACCACGAGTTCTACAAGCAGATCGGTTATGACTCGCAAGAACCCCTGGCCTACACGCACAACCGTGTGGAGGGCCGCACCGAATACACCCAACTGCTCTATGTTCCGGCCAAGGCGCCTTTTGACCTGTGGAATCGCGACAAACGCGGGGGCGTCAAACTCTATGTCAAGCGCGTCTTCATCATGGATGACGCCGAGGCGCTCATGCCGGTGTATTTGCGCTTCGTCAAGGGCGTGATCGACTCGGCCGACTTGCCGCTCAACGTCAGCCGCGAGCTCTTGCAAGAAAGCCGTGACGTCAAAGCCATTCGCGAGGGCTCCACCAAGCGTGTGTTGTCCATGCTGGAGGACCTGGCCGACAACCAAAAAGACAAATACGACACCTTCTGGAAGGAGTTTGGCGCGGTCCTGAAGGAAGGTGTTGGCGAAGATCACGCCAATCAAGAGCGGCTGGCCAAGCTGCTGCGCTTTGCCTCCACCCATGCGGACCAGGGGGTGTCTTTTGCCGACTACGTGGCGCGCATGAAGGAAGGCCAGGAGGCCATCTTCTACGTCACCGCTGACACGCTGGCCGCCGCCAAGAACAGCCCGCAGCTCGAGGTGTTCCGTAAAAAAGGCATCGAGGTATTGTTGCTCTGCGACCGGGTGGACGAGTGGATGCTCAGCCACCTCTATGAGTTCGACGGCAAGCCGCTGCAAAGCGTGGCCAAGGGGGCTTTCGACCTGGGCAAATTGCAAGACGAAGCCGAAAAGAAACAGGCCGAAGAAGCGGCCACGGCTTTCAAGCCGGTGCTCGAGCGCCTCAAGACGACGCTGGCCGATCGCGCCAAAGACGTGCGTGTCACCTCTCGCCTGGTGGACTCGCCGGCCTGTTTGGTGGTGGAAGAGGGCGACATGAGTGGCCACCTGGCCCGCCTTCTCAAGCAAGCCGGTCAGGGCGCGCCCGCCTCTCAACCCATCCTGGAAGTCAACCCGGGTCACGAGCTCATCAAACGGCTCGAAACGGATGCCCGCTTCGACGACTTGGCTCACATCCTCTTTGACCAGGCCTTGTTGGCCGAAGGCGGGCAGCTGGACGACCCCGCGGCCTATGTGCAGCGGGTCAATCGGCTGTTGAGCGCCTGAGTCACCCCATCCGCTCGATTTGCTCCTCGAGTTGGGTGAGCTGATCCGCCCAGTGGCTGGGCGAGCCAAACGACGGGAAGGCCTGCGCAAAAGCGGGGTCTTCCCAACGCTGCGCGATCCAGGCGCTGTGACGCAAGACCCGCAAGGTGCGCAAAGGCTCAATGAGCGCACGCTCACGGTCGTCGAAGGGCACAAAGTCCTCGTAGCCTGACAACAGCAAGTCAAGCTGGTGCTGCGCGCTGCGCCGGTCTTGTCCGTCCAAAAACAGCCACAAATCCTGCATGGCGGGGCCGTTGCAGGCGTCGTCCAGGTCCACCAAATGCAAGGCGCCGTGGCGCTCCAGCAGATTGCCGCGGTGGGCGTCACCGTGCAATCGCAGCGTTTCTATTGGGGACACTCGCTCAAAAGCCCGTGCAATGTGGTCAGCCGCCTGACGGGCCACGGCTTCCCAGCGGCTCCTGAGGCTCAGGTCCACCACATCCAAGGACAAAAGGGTGTCGATGGCCTTCTGTGCCAACGCAGGCTCCAGGCTCAAGCGATGCTCGAAGCGATGGGCTCGCCCGCCTTGCCCTCCTTTGCCTACGGCATGCACGCGCCCCATCAAGCGGCCCAGACGCTGCCAGTCGGCGTCGGTCTCCACATTCGGGTCGCGGCCTCCCAAAAACGCGCTCACGCTCACCCGGTGGGCATGGGGCCCATCGCTCCAGTGCAGCAGGCTGCTGTGTCTTCCGGTCAGTCGGGACGTCTGCCCTGGTCGGTTGGCATGGGGCGACAAAGTCAGGGGCATGGGCGCCATCACGGGCACTTCTGCGGCCGCCAATTCCAGCGAGAAGTCGTGCTCTTCCAAAATCTGTTCGTCGCTCCATCGGCCGGGCCGGTAGAACTTGGCCACCACCGCCTGACCCTCCTCCAGCATGACCTGAAAGACGCGGTTTTCGTAGGAGTTGAGCTGCAAAATGCGACCATCGCCGCGCAGTCCCACCGACTCCAACGCGTCCAGGACCCCGTCGGGCGTGAGCTGGCCAAAGGCCAAGGTGGAAGCGAGGTGTTGCATGCAAGGGCCATATTAGCCCCTCGCCCGTCACCCGCGGCCGCCTCAAGCGCATGGAGCCGGGCTGCAGAGCCGGCTTTGCGGGTCCGCATCGGCACACCCCGTGCCGAAGGCGGGACAAAAATCTCACGAATTGAAAAATCAGGGTTTACCCTAGTATTTCAGCCGAC
>RFSP01000190.1 GCA_009923895.1 Betaproteobacteria bacterium
GGGATCGGCATCATGAACATCATGCTGGTGAGCGTGACCGAGCGCACGCGTGAAATTGGCATCCGCCTGGCCATTGGGGCTTTGCAACAAGAGGTGTTGTTGCAGTTCTTGATCGAGGCGGTGGTGTTGTCGTCGATCGGCGGGATGTTGGGGATCTTGATGGCGGCCCTGGCGTCCATTGGCCTGTCCAGGCTCATGGGGGTGAGCATGATCTTCGACCCCACCATCAATGCGGCATCGTTTGGGTTTTCCGCCTTGATTGGCGTGGTCTTTGGCTACTTTCCCGCACGGCGTGCCGCCCGCATGGACCCCATCGAGGCCTTGCGGCACGAGTGAGATCGGGCCCCGATTTGCCGGTCAATGTGCGCAGCCATCGCGCAAACGAGCACTTCGAGTTCAGTGGCCATCGGAGGTATCCTTGATGGCAGACGATGAACGGTGTGCGGCCAGTTTGAACGCGATCCAACGTTTCAGCCCGCACCGCGAGACGGTTCATTCGGGTTTAAAGAGGGTCATTGCATGCAACGTCGAGACTTCTTGTCGGCTTCATTCGCCCTGGGAGCGGGCGCGGTCTTTCCTCGCGGTGCTTTAGCGGCGAGGGAGCGCCTGCGCTTGGGCATCATTGGAACGGGTTTGCGCGGCCAGGTGCTCCTGCAAGAATTGTTACGCCGCCCGGATGTGGAGATCGCCGGCCTGTGCGATATCGAGCCGCTGATGTTGGCCAAGGCCTTGGCGCAAGTGGACAAAGCGGGTCGGCCTCGTCCGCCCACTTGGGGTGACGATCGCCATCCCTACGCTTACCAGCGGATGCTGGACGCCCAGCGCTTGGACGGCGTGATCATTTCCACACCCTGGGAGTGGCATGCCGCCATGGCCATCGATGCCATGAATGCCAAAGTGCCCGTGGGCTGCGAAGTGGTAGCGGGGATCTCTTTGCAAGACCACTGGGACGTCTTGAACGTGCAATTGCGCTCGGGCACGCCTTATATGTTGCTGGAAAACGTGTGTTTTCGACGCGATGTGATGGCGGTCTTGCGCATGGTGCGTGAAGGGCTCTTTGGTGAGTTGATTCACATGCAGGGGGGCTATCAGCACGACCTGCGAGCTGTCAAATTCAATTCCGGAGATCCCGCCAAGCCCTATGGGGGTGGCGTGGAATTTGGCCCCAAAGCCTGGTCAGAGGCCCGCTGGCGCACGGAACACTCGGTCCGCCGCAATGGCGAGTTGTATCCCAGCCATGGCATCGGTCCTTGCGCCATGTGGGCCAACATCAACCGGGGCAACCGTTTCACTCACCTCAACTCGTTCGCTACCAAGGCGCGCGGATTGCGAGAGTATGTGCAGAGTCTGGGTGGCAAAGAGCACCCGAATGCCGGCGTGACCTTCAGCTTGGGTGATGTGGTCACCACCACGCTGGCCTGTGCCAATGGCGAGACCATTCTGTTGCAACACGACACCTCTTTGCCACGCCCCTATTCGCTGGGCTTTCGTGTGCAGGGGACCCGTGGTCTTTGGATGGACGTCAATCGATCCATCCATGTGGAGGGGCGCAGCCCGGCCCACCAGTGGGAGCCGTTTGGGCCTTATCAAGACCGGTTTGACCACCCCTTGTGGACAAAGCATCAGGCGCAGGCCACGGGGGCCGGCCACGGTGGCATGGACTTCTTTGTCATTCATGCCTTCGTCGAGGCCCTGAAGGCCGGAAGCGACATGCCCATAGACATCTATGACGCCGTCACCTGGAGCGCCATCACACCGTTGTCAGAAATGTCGATCCAAGCGGGCTTTCAAACAGTGCCTTTTCCTGACTTTACTGGCGGCTTGTGGTCATCAAGACGTCCCACCTTTGCCTTGGGCGCTTGATCGGCACCTTCAGCCGTTCGTAATGGCGGCGCCCACTTGGCCACTGAGCAGAAGGTCCCAAGTCAGGTTCAAGAATTGCGCCACAGGCTGAGAGGATCCGGCTGGATAGAAGAGCACGTCGGCCAAAGGACCTTTGGCCTGCAGTACCAAGCGAGCGCCTGCGGCATCGATCAATTGCAGTTGTCCTGACGATGGCATGACATCGGCGGTTTGTTGACTGAAGGATCCCGGCGAGGCGAAGCCCGATTTCATGACCATGGGGGCGGTCACCTCCGAGGCCACGCACCACGATGTCGCACCGGTGGTCAGCCGCCCGGTGAGGTGATGCTCGCGCTGCAAGAGGGTGTGGACAGAGTACACATCCAGGTCGAAAACCGAGGCGGGCCCAGCGCCGGCTGGCGTGCTGCCCGCGGTGCAAGACCGAAGTGCCATGCGAGAACGTTGGGTCGATCCCCAGTCGTCGGTCACTTGCAATTGGTAAGCAGCCGACTCGACCCACACACCTCCAAAGCTCAATGCGCCCAGCTGTCCGGACGCGTCCAGGGCGGCCACGTGTTGCTGCGCATCCAGCAGGACGCGCGCGATCTGCATGGACCATCCACCGTCCACGGCGCGCGGGTCTTGTGCCGACTGGCAGCCTTGCATGTGGATGCTGAGTGTGTCTGCGGGACCCAAGCGGCCGTCGCGGTCGCTGTCTGTCCAATCGATGCGCTGTGCACCAGAGATCGCGCACGACGTGGTGCCTGTAGGGCCTTTGCTCGGGTTCTTTGAGACGGCATCCAGCGTTTCATAGACCCAAGGCGTCCACGCAGCGACCATCACCGCTCTGGCCATGGACTGCGCCATGGGCCCCACGTCGGCCACGGCAAGGGCTGTGCCTGGCGTGGGTGTCACCATCCACCGTCGGTTGGACACCTCGATGGCAGGGGGATCGGGGTCTGTGCCGTCGGTGCAGGCAGCACCCCACACAGACGCGGCCAAGAGGCTCAGCGTGAGCTCACGCCGGCTCCAGGTTTTGGAGGTGCCTGGACGCTGAGCGTGTGACGCATTGAACCCCATACAAACTCCACGGCAGTTGTCGCGGACCAAGCCGCCCTGACATCAGCCTACGCGTGGCCCGCATCGTCACAACTGCGCACGCTCATTGAACGGGGTTTTTGAATGGGGTTTTGTCGGGTCAGTTCTTTAAGCTCGCTTGATTCGGAACCAAGCCGCATACATCGCCGGTAGCGACAGCAAGGTGAGCACCGTGGCCACGATCAAGCCTCCCATGATGGCGATGGCCATGGGCCCCCAAAAGACGCTGCGGCTCAGGGGGATCATCGCCAGAACCGCTGCAGCGGCTGTGAGGACAATGGGCCTGAAGCGTCGCACGGCCGCTTCCACAATGGCGTCCCAGGCGGGCACGCCGCGCGCGCGATCCTTCTCGATCTGATCGATCAAGATCACTGCGTTGCGCATGATCATGCCCATGAGGGCAATGACCCCCAGCAAGGCGACAAAGCCAAATGGACGATCGAACACCAGCAAGGCCAAGGCGACACCCGCAATGCCCATGGGACCCGTGAGAAACACCAAGACCGCTCGCGAAAAGCTCTGCAATTGGAGCATCAACAAGGTGAAGATGATGAAGAGCATCATGGGAACGCCCGCTGCGATGGCGCCTTGGCCCTTTTGGCTTTCCGCCTGAGCGCCTGCAATCTCGATGGCATAACCGACGGGCATGCGTTGTTGCAAGGCCTGCATGGCCGGCCACAGTTGTTGCGTCACGGTCGGGCCTTGCAGACCATCGACCACATCACCTTGCACCGTCACGGCGTACTTGCGGCCCTCTCGCCACAAGACTCCCGGCTCCCAGGCAAACCCCACACGAGCCACCTGTGTCAAGGGCACAGCCTTCCCGCTTGAGGTGGGTAGGTAGGCATTTCCCATGTCGGTGATGGCATTTCGTTCGTCCAACGGTTGACGCAAGACAATATCGACGAGCTTGTCGCCCTCACGGTATTGCCCGATCGTTGTGCCCGACAGGAGGGTGCGTGATGCTTGGGCAATCGATTGGCTGGTCACACCGAGCGCGCGTGCTTTGGCTTGGTCCACGTCGAGTTGAAGCACCTTGATGCGCTCGTTCCAATTGTCATTGACTCCGCGCATGCCAGGGTGGGCGCTAAGAATGGCTTTTGCCTCATCGGCCCAAACGCGGACCTGATCCACCTCGGTG
>RFSP01000020.1 GCA_009923895.1 Betaproteobacteria bacterium
AATTGGATGCGGCTGGGGCGCCGTGGCCGAAGAGGCCACCGCGCGGATCGGGGCGCAGCTGGTGGGTGTGACGCTGTCCACAGAGCAGCTGGCGTTTGCCCAAGAGCGGATGCTTCGCGTCGCGGGCCCCTCTTCGGCGGATTTGCGCTTGCAAGACTACCGAGATGTAGCAGATGGCCCATTCGATGCGGTCGTGTCCATTGAAATGTTTGAGGCGGTGGGTCGAGAGTTCTGGCCGAGCTACTTTGAGACCGTTCACCGGCAACTCAAGCCCGGGGCCAAGGCTTGCATCCAGACCATCACCATCGCCGACGATTTGTTCGAGCGCTATGTGAAGTCCACTGACTTCATCCAGCAATACATCTTCCCTGGGGGCATGCTGCCCAGCCCACAAGTGTTCCGCGAACACGCGCGTCGTGCGGGCCTGGTGGTGGAGGCCGAAATGGCCTTTGGCCGTGACTATGCCGAGACCTTGCGTCGCTGGCGTCAGGCCTTCCTGGCCCAAGAAGCCCAAGTGCGTGCGTTGGGGTTTGACCAGCGCTTCTTGCGGATTTGGGAGTTCTATCTGGCCTATTGCGAGGCGGCCTTTGACACGGGCAATACCGATGTCATGCAGTTCACCTTGCGACGTCCGCAGGCTTGAGGTTGAACCTGTGCTGACTTCGCGTCGTCCGCTGTTGAGGGCTTTGGCCGCATTGACGGTGCTGTGTGGGGCCTGGGCGAGCACCGAGGTGCTGTCTTCTCAGACGCCCCCCATGAGCCCACCCCCGGAGCTCAAAGGGCTGTGGCCCGGTGAAACCCCTGCGCGCTTGCAAGGCCAAGCGCGCTTGCGGTTTTTGGGCATCACGGTGTACGACATCCGACTGTGGACGCCGTCGTCACAAATGGCCGCCCATTCCTGGGCCCAGCATCCGTTTGCGCTCGAGCTGGAGTACGCCACCTCTTTGCAGGGCCAGGCCATTGCACAACGGTCACTGCAGGAAATGGAGCGTGCAGGCCCCATCAACAAAGAAGTGTCGCAGCGGTGGCTGGCACAAATGATGGCTTGGTTCCCAGACGTGAGCCCGGGAGACCGTTTGACGGGGGTGTATGGGGGAGATGGCTCGCTCAGGGTGTTTCACAACGCACGCGAACGAGGCCACACCCGCGACTCAGAACTGGCGCAGCGCTTCTTTGGAATTTGGCTCAGCCCGTGGACCTCGCAACCGCAGATGCGGGAACGCTTGTTTCCGGTGGGTCGATGAGCTCCATCGCCGTGAACACGGTGCCCTGGGCTGCGGGGCTTTCCTACGGGTTGCTGGCCCTGCCATTGGCCTTTGTGGCCATGCCGCTTTACATGGCCTTGCCCAGCCATTACGCGCAGAACTTTGCCGTGCCGCTGGGCCTGTTGGGGCTGGCGCTTTTGTTGGCACGCTTGGCCGATGCCTTGTGCGATCCCTGGATTGGGCGCTGGGTCGATCAGGTGTTGATGCGCTCTCGCAAGCGGGTGCTGCAGGGGTGCTTGGCAGCGAGTTTGGTGTTGGTGGTGTCTCTGTATGGCCTGTTCTTTCCTTGGAGCGAATCCGGGCCGGGGTTGTGGTGGTCTTTTGGCGTCAGCTTGAGTTTGACCTATTGGTCTTGGAGCTGGCTGAGCATCACCCATCAAGCGTGGGCGACACGACTGGGCTCGGGTGACGGACTCCAGGCGCGCTGGGTGTCTTGGCGGGAGGGGCTCGCATTGATGGGTGTCATGCTTGCCAGCACGCTGTCGGCCTGGGCCGGATGGGGGATGCTGGTCGTGCTGTGCGCGGTGGCGCTTCTGGCAGGACTTTGGGGCTTGGCACGCACGCCCTTGTCGGTTTTGCAGCCTCCGGCAGCGCAGCCCACATCCGCTGCAGCGCCGGTCTCACCATGGCGCTCGCCTGCGTTTCGTCAACTCATGGCGGTGTTCATCCTCAATGGCATGGCCAGCGCCATTCCCGCCACCTTGGTCCTCTTTTTCATTCGCGACCGACTGCAAGCACCGCTGTGGGAACCGGTCTTTTTGGGCAGCTACTTTGCCTCTGCAGCCCTGTCGATGCCATGGTGGGTTCGCCAGGTGGGGCGCCGAGGGCTCTTGTCTTGCTGGCGTGTGGGCATGCTGATGTCGGTGGCGGCATTTGCCTGGACCTTGGGATTGCAAGCGGGAGATCACTGGGCCTTTTTGGGCATTTGTGTGGCCAGCGGCGCAGCACTCGGTGCCGATCTGGTGGTACCGGCGGCGGCTCTGGCTCGCGTGATTCAGACCCAATTCCCTCAGGGTCACCAAGAAGGGCAGTCGTTTGGCTGGTGGAACTTTGCCAGCAAGCTCAACCTCGCCTTGGCCGCTGGCGTGGCGCTGCCGGCCCTGCAGTGGTGGGGCTATGTGCCCGGCAGTTCACAAGCCACATCTTCCATCACTTTGAGCCTGGCCTACGGCCTCTTGCCCTGTGTTCTCAAACTCATGGCATGGGCGCTCTTGATTTTCTTTCAACGCCGAGCACTGGGGTCCGTGTTGACCCTCGAAAGGCCTTCCACATGATCTTGTCAAAACTCTCTGAAACCCCCGCGGATCCCATGGATCGGCCCCATTTTTGGGAAAGTGTGGTGCCTCGTCTGATCTTGCTATTGGCCCTGGTGGTGCTCACCGCGTGCGCCAGTGACCCCAAGCCGTCGGACTACGCCATGGAGAAGCCAGCGCTGGATCTCAAGACCTATTTCAACGGACCGCTCACGGCGCATGGCATCTTCACCGACCGCTCTGGCAAGGTCGTCAAGCGCTTCACGGTGGCCATGACAGGCCAATGGCAAGGTGACGACGGCCTGTTGGATGAGCGCTTCACCTACAGCGATGGCACCACGCAGACCCGGGTGTGGAAGCTCAAGCATCTGGGCGAAGGCCTCTATGAGGGCACCGCCGATGACGTGGCCGGTCGTGCGCTTGGGCAGGCCAGAGGCAATGCCCTGAACTGGCGTTACACCCTGAAGCTGCCCGTGGACGGCACGGTCTACGAAGTTCAGTTTGACGACTGGATGTATTTGATGGACGAGCGAGTCATGCTCAACAAAGCGCGCATGAGCAAGTTTGGGATCTTTTTGGGTGAGGTGACCCTTGCCTTTTATCGTTGAGGTTTGTTCATGCCCCTGAATCCGAAAATTGAAGACTGGAATGGCCGCACCGTGTGGCTGGTGGGCGCGTCCACCGGCATAGGGCGCGCCACGGCGCATGCCTTGCATGAACGAGGAGCGCGTGTGGTGGTCTCTGCGCGCAGCGCTGCGGCTCTGCAGGCCTTCGTCCAGGCCCACCCCGGCAGTCAAGCCCATGCGGTCGATGTCACCCAGCCCAGCTCATTGCGCGAGGTGGCCGATGAGATTGTGCGAACCCACGGCGGCCTGGACCTGGTGCTCTTTTGTGCTGGGGTTTATGCCCCCATGCGTGCCACCGAATTCAATTTGGAAAAAGCGGTATGGCATCAGCAAGTCAACTATGTGGGAGCGCTCAATTTGTTGGATGCGGTCTTGCCTCATCTGTTGCGTCAATCGCATGGACACCTGAGCTTGGTGTCTTCGGTGGCGGGCTACCGCGGCTTGCCCAAGGCCTTGGCCTATGGCCCGACCAAGGCGGCCTTGATCCACCTGGCCGAAACGTTGTACCTGGATCTTTCTGCCCATGGCATCGGGGTGTCTGTGATCAATCCTGGGTTTGTGGCCACGCCGCTGACGGCGAGCAACGAATTTCACATGCCCGCTTTGCTCACCCCCGAGGAGGCGGCACAAGCCATTGTCAAAGGCTGGGCAAAAGGCCGCTTTGAAATTGACTTTCCCAGGCGCTTTACAAACTGGCTCAAGGCCTTGCGTTTGCTTGGCGCCGGTCCATACTTCTCGGTGGTGCGGCGCTCGACCGGGTTGTGAGCGGCGCGGTGGCGCACGGCCAAAGGAACTCTCATGCTCAGCGAAGACCCACGCGTTCAAGGCCTGATTCAATGGTTTGAGCACCTCCAGCCCGAGTCATTGAGCTTGCTGGAAACTTTTTACACCCCTGAGGCGCGATTCAAGGACCCGTTTAACCAGGTGCAAGGGTATGACGGCATTCGCGCGGTGTTTGAACACATGTTTCGTGCGCTGCGCGAGCCCCGGTTCGTCGTCCACGAAGCGGTCGTTCAAGGCGACAGCGCGTTCCTGGTGTGGGACTTCCTTTTTCACTTTCAGGGCGCTGGGGGCAGTACCGAGCAGTGCGTGCGTGGCGCCACACATTTCAAGTTCGCACCCGATGGTCGAGTCGTTCTCCACCGGGACTACTGGGACGCCGCCGAGGAGCTCTACGAGAAACTGCCTGTGGTGGGCAGCCTGATGCGTTGGCTCAAGCGCAGAGCGTCAACGTAGCCAGCCCTTGCGCCTAAAGTAGATGAATGGCGCAGCCACTGATGCAATCATCAGCGCGATGGCAAACGGGTAACCCCAAGGTTGATCCAACTCCGGCATGAACTTGAAGTTCATGCCGTAAATGCTTGCGATCAAGGTGGGCGGAAGCAGCCCCACGCTGGCCACCGAGAAGATCTTGATGATCTTGTTCTGGTTGATGTTGATGAAGCCCACGGTGGCATCCATCAAAAAGTTGATCTTGTCAAAGAGGAACGCGGTGTGCGAGTCCAGGGAATCAATGTCGCGCAAGATTTGGCGTGCCTCTTCAAACTGCTCCGCGTTGAGCATGCGGCTGCGCATCATGAAGCTCAGGGCGCGACGGGTGTCCATCACGTTGCGCCGGATGCGTCCGTTCAAGTCTTCCTCGCGCGCGATGGCGGCCAGCGCCTCAGCCGCAGTGTTGTCGTTGACATCTTCCTTGAGCACACGCGCGCTCACGGCCTCCAAATGGTCGTAGATGCCTTCCAGCGCGTCGGCTGAGTACTCGGCGTCGGCATCGTAGAGCTTGAGCAGCACATCCTTGGCGTCCTCAATCAAGGCGGGAATGCGTCGCGCACGCAAGCGCAGCAACCGAAAGACAGGCAGGTCTTCTTCGTGCACAGAAAACAGCACGCCTTCTTTCAAGATGAAAGCCACGCGCACGTTGCGATCGCCTTTGCCTTCCTCGGGGTCATCGTCGCCTTCGATGAGGAAGTCAGACCGGATGTGCAGCTCGCCGTTGTCTTCTTCGTAAAAACGTGCCGACTCTTCCAAGTCGTCATCGACGATATCCGCGGGCAGGTGCAAGCCAAAGTGGCTGGCGATCCAACCCTTTTCTTCAGCGGTAGGGGACTCGAGATCAACCCAAATCGGACGCACTTGCTTGAGTGCGTCCACAGACTCGATCTCTTCTTGAAACAACCGGCCGTTGGCCAGCGAGAAGACGTTCAGCATCAGGCTCTCCGGGCCGGACACGCCGGCGCAAGGATGGGGGTGAAAGAGGGGGAAACCGCCTCACCCCACGCTCGTGCCCCGTGCAGGATGCTTACAGGGCTGGGCCGATGCTGGAGTGGACGGTCACCGAGGGTGACTCTGGTCCAAGGGATGGCTCCGCAGTTGCGACAGGCCGGATTATGCCTGCTTATTGCGCCAAGCGGGCTAGACCCGCCAGTACAGGCCTCGCCGGTTCAGCCAGACAGCCAAGGCTCCGTAGAGGGCCAAGTTCGCCAGCGCAAACATCAACGATGACGCACGCGGGTCGGAGGTCAGGGGCTCGAAGACCGTGCGGTAGATGAGCGGCCAGGGCGTGATCCAACGGGGAGTGCCGTCGGGCATGACACCGTCTTCGATGCGCCAAAGCGACAGCAGGCGAGGCACCAGGCCACTCAGTGCAAAGATGGCCAACGCATTGCGACCAAAAGCCACGCACAGCGTGCCAACAGGCTGCATGAACGACCGACTGAAAGTCCGACTCCAAGCGGCCCAAGGAGTCCTCGAACCTCTTTCTTGCGCGAAGACGATGGACGCAAGCAAGGCCACGGCCCACCCCGTGGTCCACAGGACGTAGCTGGGTGTCCAGATCTTCTTGTTGAAAGGCAACGCCGTTTGCCACCACCACCCCAAGGCGCACAGCATGGCGGCCGCGGCGCACAAGTCGACCAAGGCGCGTGGATGAGCGCGTCGATCCAACCACCAGCGGGCCATGACGTACCCCAAGAGCACCTGTGCCACGGCGGGGACCGTGCTGGCCAGCCCCTCCGGATCAAAAGGCACGCCTTCACCTCGGTAGAGATGCGAGGGGCCCAGCACGGCTCGGTCCCAATGGGTGCCGAAGAAGCCTTCCAGGCTGTACGGGTCAGGGCCGACGCCCAGGGTCAAGCATGCGCCCCAATAGCCCAGCAGCATCAGCACGATGGCCCACCACGCGCCCCGCAGTCCGGTCCACCACACGATGAGGGCGGCCGCGGCCCAGCACAATGCGATGCGCTGCAGCACCCCCATGATGCGCAGCGATTCCCATGATCGCCACGCGAGCTCGCCTTGGGCGTCCCATCGCAGGAAAGGACTGGCGTTGAGAAACAGGCCGATGCCAAAAATCCAGAGGGTGCGCCGCACCCAATGCCTTGCGAAGTCCCCTTGCCATTGACGAGCACTCAGGGCCAGCGCGTTGCCCACGGCGAACAAGAAAAATGGAAAAACCGCATCGGTCAATGTAAAGCCGTGCCAGCGTGCATGTTCCAGGGGGGCGTAGAGGTGCTTCCACGTGCCCGGGTTGTTCACCAAAATCATCAATGCGACCGTGGCCCCTCGGAACACATCCAGCGCACGGTCGCGCTCAGGGCCCAGGGGCTTCAACGGACCGCGTCCTCAACGCGACCCTGCGCGCGCTCAAGTCGATGTTCGGCCTCTTCAACTGTCACTTGGGCCTTGAGCATGACAATGGCCACTTTCACGCGCTGGCCACAGGCTTGCAGGGCGTCCTTCACCTGCGCGACAGGGGCGCCGGTGGCACGCAGAGTCAAGGCTTCGGCACGTCGAATCAACTTGGCATTGGTGGCTTGCAGGTCCACCATCAGATTTCCATAGACCTTGTTCAGGCGCACCATGAGGGCGCTGGACAGGGTATTGAGGGCGATCTTCTGCGCCGTGCCCGCTTTCAGTCGGGTGCTGCCTGAGATGACTTCGGGGCCCGTGTCCAAGACGATGCCCAATTCGGCCAGTTCGGTCACCGCAGCGCCTGGATTGTTGGCCACGCCGATGGTCAATGCACCGCTCGATTTCGCTGCTTGCAAGGCGCCCAGCACATAAGGGGTGGTGCCCGAGGCCGTGATGCCAATGACCACATCGTGGATCCCCGGGTTGACGGCCATCACATCGTTGCGGCCCTGAGCCAGGTCGTCTTCGGCGCCTTCCACGGCCACAAACATGGCTGGCAAACCGCCTGCCAACAGCCCCACTGCACGCTCGGTGGGCCATGAAAAGGTGGGTCGCAGCTCCACGCCGTCCAGCACCCCCAAGCGGCCACTGGTGCCCGCGCCGACGTAAATCAAACGGCCTCCGGCTTGCAGTCGCGCAGCCGCAGCGTCGACGGCTGCCGCCAATGCAACAGCCGCTTGTTGCACGGCCCGTGCGGCCAAGGCCTGGTCGTCCACAAAGGCCTGCACCAGCGCGAGCGTGTCGTAGCGGTCCAGGTTCGTGTGTTGTGTGTGCGGGGATTCAGTGAGCGTTGTCATGCCAGAGCAGCCCATCAAGGGTTTATGAGAGGGACCACACCGTCGGCGCACTTTCTCGACCCCAGCGGTCCACCGCTCGCACCACCACCCGCGACACGTCACCTGACAAGGGCAGGACGCTTTGACGGGCAGGCAGCACTTCCAATTGCCAACGCTGGGCACGCCGCGTCCAGACGGTCCACACAAAAGCGGCTGACGAGGAAGCGCCTGTTGATATCCCCGGTTGAAGACGCAGCTGCGTCCCGTCCAAGCGCATCACAGGCGGGGCCGCTGTGGAGGTGCCACTGGAGGCATGGGTCATCCATGGGCTGCTGGGCACCAACGCGGGTTGCGCATAAGGTCCGTTTTTGAGGGCCGTGGCGATCCCATCGGCGTCTTTCATCAACGCGGCCATGCTGAAGTGCACTTGGCCTGTCGATGCTGCGCGGCTTCGTGCCATCGAAATCTGGTTCACCACTTCAGAGGCCGGCCAGGGCTGGGGGGCTGCGCCCACGCGACTGGTGAAGAGCCCAGGCCAGACATGGCGCGACTGTTTGTTCTGTGCGATCCAGTAGTCCAGCAGCACCCCAAACGCTTGTTCTTTGCGGTCGATGGGCCAGTACAACTGAGGAGCCAGATAGTCCAGCCAGCCCGCCTCCAGCCAACGCTCCACATCGGCAAACAACTTGTCGTACTGGCTGAACCCACTGATGCCGGGAGGCCGTCGGTCGGGCCGGCCCAGCCCGAAAGGGCTGATGCCCACGCGGACCCAAGGCTTGATGCTCTTGACCGAATCATGCAGGTTTTTCACGAGCCGATCCACATTGTCTCGTCGCCAAGCATCCCGGCTCAACGAACCGCCTTGGAGCACATAGCGCTGCCACGATGCGTCGTCTGGGAACGGCAACTCTGCGCCTGCATTTTGGACAGGGTAGGGGTAGAAGTAGTCGTCAATGTGTACGCCATCCACGTCATACCGCCGGACCACGTCGCTCACCACTGCGAGCGTGTGTTCGGCCGCCTTGGGTTCTCCGGGGTCCATCCAAAGCCAGTCGCCATAGCGTTTGACCAAATCGGGTTGACGTTTGGACAAGTGAAGTGCGGACTCGGCCGACTTCGCGGCGGTGTGGCGGGCCCGGTAAGGATTGAACCAGGCATGCAACTCGAGCCCCCGATGATGGGCTTGCTCGACCCAAAATTCCAGAGGGTCGTAAGCCGGATCGGGGGCGCGGCCCTGGGCACCCGTGAGGTACTCACTCCAAGGCTCCAGGGCAGACGGGTAAAGCGCATCGGCGGATGGCCGGACCTGAAAGATCAGCGCGTTCAGCCCAATCTCGCGAGCTCGGTCCAGCAAGGCCACGACTTCGGCACGCTGGGTCTGCGGCGGCAGACCTGCACGGCTGGGCCAATCGATATTGGCCACGGTCGCCACCCAAGCGGCGCGAAATTCGCGCGGGGTGCTCGGAGGCTCAAGCGCTGCATCAACCGGTCGCTGCGCCTCGCGAGAGGCGCCCACGGGCTGTGCGCCAGCGCTATGCAGGCCGGCGCATAGTGAACCGGCAGCCACGCGCAACCAATGGCGGCGGTCCATCATGGTTTTTTGCTGGGCTGTGTGAGCACCTGCAGCAAGGCCGCGGTTTCTGCGTCGGGCAGTCCGTCATAGCGGGCGTTGCGGTATTTCATCTGAAAGGCCGACAAGGCGCTGCGGGTCACGTCATCGAGTTGACCGGTCTCGGGCACTTGAAACCCGTGGCGGCTCAATGCGCGTTGAAACCAACCGATGCCTGGCAATTCAGATTCGAAGGTCTGTCGGTGTTCGGCCACCTTGTTTGCGTCGGGCCACAAGATCAGGCCTTCGTCGGCCAGACGTTTCCAAGGAAACAGCGGCCCCGGGTCTTGCTTGCGGGTGGGAGCGATGTCACTGTGGCCCAAGACCCGTTCTGGCAGGATTTGATGACGCTTGACGATGTCCTTGACCAGCGGCAGCAGCGTGTTGATTTGTGCCTCAGGGTAGGGCGCATAGACGCGACCTTCCGGGGTGTCGACCCAACCGGGGTTGACGATTTCAATGCCAATGCTGCCAGCGTTGAGCATGGCATTGCCCTTCCAAAAACTGGGGCCTGCGTGCCAGGCGCGACGCTCTTCGGGCACCAGACGGTAGATCTTGGGAGGGTTTTCATCAGACACCAAGTAATGCGAGGAGACCTCCTGTTGCGTTAGCACCTTCAGCGACTTGGGAAAATCGAGCACGGTGTAGTGGAGTATCAAAAAAAGTGCTCGGCTGTCTTGTCCTTTGGCCTCGTAGCGGGTGTCAATGGGCACGCCGCCCGGCGTGGTGACTGCGCAGCCGGACAGCCACAGCAGTATCCAAGCCACCGCCATCGAGCCTGCGCGCCGTAGCCACGTGTAGCTCCAAAGTCGTAAACAATCCATCGGCTTTCCTCTGCTACCAAAATCTGCGCCGGAATGCTCGCTCAGGCGCCACAATCTCGCATCATGCCCATAAATCAAGTCCTCCCCCGCTTCTCGTGGCCGAGCACCCGACGGCGTGTTCGAATTCTGCCGCTACTTGCGCTGCTTTTTGTGGGTCTGGCCCAGGCCGATCCAGGGCGCTTGCCCAAAGAGGTCCAGGCGGCGCTTGACAAGGCGCAGGTGGGATCGGACGCGTTCGCGGCCGTGGTGTTGCCTTTGTACCGCCCTGGGCTGAGTTGGGAGCATCGGGCCGATGAGTCCATGCAACCGGGCTCCACCATGAAGTTGGTGACGTCCATTGTGGCCTTGGACCGGCTGTCTCCCACGCTGCGCAGCCGCACCGACTTGCTGACCACCGGCCCCTTGGAGGGCGACGTGCTCAAAGGGGACGTGGTGCTGCGCGGCGGGGCAGACCCTCATCTGGGTTTGGCCCAGGTGATGCAGATGCTCCTGGAGCTCAGAGAGTCGGGGGTGCGCGAAATTTCAGGCGACTTGGTGCTTGATCGCAGTCTTTTCAAGCCTTCTCGCTTCGATCGGCACCTGCCGCCTTTTGACGAGTCTCCGGAGTTCCCCTACAACGTCATTCCAGACGCCTTGCAGTTTGCAGGCAACTTGATGGGGCTGGAGCTGCAGTCCACCGATTCGGCCGTCAAGGTGCGAACGGTGCCCGCCTTGGAAGAGGTGGAGTTTGTGACGCAGGCCATGACCTTGACGGCCACACCCTGCAAAGACTGGGACGACGACTGGAAATTGCCCGTGGTCACGGAGTCCAGCGATCGCGTTCGCATTGAGTTGCGAGGCGGATTCCCGCGCCAATGCACCGTGCGTGCAGAACTGCAATTGTTTGAACGTGATCGCATGGTGGGCTGGACTTTTCGGGCTTTGTGGGCCCGACTGGGCGGCACATGGCAGGGGCGCGTTCGCGAAGGGGTGACCCCCGAGTCGGCCCGCGTGGTCGCCTCGCATGTGGCCCCGCCCTGGAAAGAGGTGTTGAGGCCCCTGAACAAGCATTCAGACAATGCCCACACACGACTGCTGTATCTGTTGTTGGGGGTGCATTCCAAGATCGCCTCATCGGCCGACGCCACCACGTTTGAACGGGCCGACCGGGAGATCCGAGATTGGCTGCAGTCGCAGAAGATCGCATCCGATGGGCTGGTGCTGGACAACGGCTCAGGGCTTTCGCGCGCTGAACGCATCACGCCGCGGACCTTGGCGCTGATGCTCAAGAAGGCCCATGAAAGTCGCTACGCGCCCGATTTGCTCATGAGCTTGCCCGTGGCAGGCGAGGATGGCTCCATGCGCAATCGTCTGAAGAACTCAGCAGCCACAGGCTGGGCCCGCCTGAAAACCGGGTCGCTGCGCAATGTGGCCGCCTTGGCGGGCATTGTGTATGACCCGCGCAGACGACCGCTGGTGGTCGTGGCCATGATCAATCACGATGACGCTCGCAAAGCCCGCCCCGCGCTCGATGCGCTGGTGGAGTGGGTGGCTCGAGGCCGGCCGATGTTTTGATCGCTTCAGGTTTGATCGTGCAGCACGGCCCACACCTTGTCGGCCGTCAGGGGCATTTGCAATGCCCAAGCACGTTCATGCGCAACGCCTGATCGAATCAAAGCATCCATCACGGCATTCACGACCGCGGGCGTGGCGCCAATGGTGCCCAGCTCACCGACCCCTTTGGCACCCAGCAAATTGGTTTTGCAAGGCACAGAGGTGTCAAACGCGGTCTTGAATTTGCGAAAGCCATCCACCTTGGGCAAGGCGTAGTCCATGAAGCTGGCCGTCAACAGCTGCCCCGCATCGTCGTAGACCACGCGCTCACACAGAGCCTGGCCCATGCCTTGGATGGCCCCTCCTTCGACTTGGCCTTCAACAATCTGCGGGCTGACGATGCGCCCGATGTCGCTGACGCTCGCGTATTCCACCACGCTCACCTCGCCAGAGTCGGGGTCGATCTCCACTTCACAGGTGTGTGCGGCGTTGGGCCAGCTGGGTGCGCCGGCCGTGGCGTCACCTGATGCCGTGATGCGCGCACCGCTTTGCCGACTCGCCAGCTCGAACAGACCGATTTGCAGGTCGGTGCCGACGACACGAAAGGTGCCTTCGCGATACTCGATGTCACTCTCGGCGGCCTCAAGGGCTTCGCTGGCCAGGGACTTGGCGTGTGCCACCGTGCGTTCACTGGCCACCTGGACCGCACCGCCGCCGGTAAAGAGCGACCGGCTGCCTGCGCTGCCAAAACCATTGGCGCGGTCGGTATCGCCTTGCAGAATGCGGATGCGATCGATGGGCACGCCAAACACATCCACCGCCAGCTGCGCATAGCTGGTGGCGATGCCTTGCCCCATGGGCATGGTGGCAGAGATGAGCTCGATGATGCCGTCGGCACGCACGTGCACCTTCACCGATTCCGACAGGGCATTGCCACCGGTCCACTCCAAAAACGTGGTGACGCTGCGCCCCCGCAGCCGCCCCTGTTGCTTTGAAGCCTCGAGACGGGCGGGGAAGCCCTTCCAGTCGCCCAAGGCCAACACCTGGTCGAGCATCTTCTCAAACTCACCCGAGTCGTAGACCAGCTGCGTGCCATTGGTGTAGGGCATTTGATCGGGGCGCACCAGATTGCGACGGCGCAGCTCGGCCGGATCGACACCCATTTTGTGAGCCGCAGCGTCGAGCAGCCGCTCAATGATGTAGATGGCTTCGGGCCGGCCTGCACCTCGGTAGGCCCCCACTGGCGTGGTGTTGCACAGCACGGTGGTGATGTGCAAGTCGATGGTGGGAATGTCGTAAACGCTGGTGGCCACAAAGGGGCCGATGACCGAGGGAATGGCCACGCCAGTGGGCGTGGCATAGCCCCCCACGTTGGCAAATGAGCGCTCCCGCAGCGCCAAAATGCGCCCGTGGGCGTCCAGCGCCAATTCGGCGTGCGTTTCCAAATCGCGTCCATGCACGGAGGCCATGAACTCTTCGAGCCTTGTCGAGCGCCACCGCACGGGCACACCCAGCTGGCGGGCGGCGAAAGCCACCACCAAGTCTTCAGGGTACAGGCCGGTCTTCATGCCAAACCCGCCGCCCACATCACCCACCGTGACGCGAACCTGCTCTTTGCTCAAACCTGGCAGCAGAGTGGCCACCCCATCGCGCACGGCCGTGGGCATCTGGCTCGACAAGGTGATCAACAACCGCCCTGTCGCTGCTTCGGGTTCGGCCATCACCACCCGGGGCTCGATGGCGCTGGGAGCCAGGCGTTGATTGACCAAATCCAAGGCCACCACATGGGCGGCCGCTGCGAAAGCCGCCTCGCAGGCGGCCGCATTTCCATGGCGCTTTTCGGCCACGACATTGTCTGGTGCATGGTCACACAAGCGAGGCGCATCGGCCGCCAGCGCGGCGGCCACATCTTTGGCTGCGGGGAGCACGTCGTAATCCACCCACACCGCTTCGGCGGCATTCACCGCCACCTCGCGTGAGCGGGCCACCACGGCAGCAACGGCTTCACCCACAAACCGCACCGTCTCGTGGGCCATGGCCCGGCGTGGGGCTGTGGCTGCCGGCTGACCATCAGGGCGGGTGAAGGCGGCCGGCGGCGCTGCCATCGGTTGGACCCCTTGGGCCACCAGGTCAGCCCCTGTGATCACCGCCAGCACGCCGTCCATTTCGACAGCCGGTGAGACGTCGATCGACAAGATGCGCGCATGCGCATGGGGCGAGCGCACAAAGACCAAATGGGTCAGTCCCTCACGCTGCAGATCGTCAGTGAAGCGGCCCTGTCCGGTGATGAGCGTGGGGTCTTCCAGGCGCCGTACGGTGTGGCCGCTGCCAAAACGCAGGGCTCCCAATGCGGGGTCGATGGGGGCGTTCATGGCGTACCCCGCTGCGCCAACGTGTGTGCGGCTTGTTGCACCGCCTTGACGATATTCACGTAGCCCGTGCAGCGGCACAAATTGCCCTCCAAGGCCCGAACAATGTCCTCTTCGGTGGGGTGGGGCTGGCGCGCCAGTAATCCCGAAGCCGCCATCAACATGCCGGGGGTGCAAAACCCGCATTGCAGACCATGGCAGGCACTGAAGGCCTCCTGCAGTGGATGCAAGGTGTCTGCCGATGCCAACCCTTCGACCGTGGTCACGGCTCGGCCTTGCGCTTGCAAGGCCAAAATGCTGCAACTCTTGACGGGACGGCCGTCCAAGAGCACCGTGCAGGCGCCGCATTGCGCGGTGTCGCAACCGACGTGGGTGCCTGTCAATCCCAGGTGCTGACGCAGAACGTCCACCAAGAGGGCGGTGCTTTCAATCTCCGCCTGCGCGGCCTTGCCGTTTACCTCAATGTCAAGCCGTGTCACGACCGTGTCCTCATCCTTGTTGTGAAGCCATCTTCAGCGACGCCGCTTGGTCGCCCAGATCCCAGAAGAGCCCGGCCATGAGCTCCAGCCCTTGACGGGCCGCTGAAGCCAGCAAGTGTTCGTTGGGAGCGTGTTGAGAACATCCCGCATAACTGTGCGGGATCCACACCGTGGGCAAGCCCAAAATGTCGGCGAACACGTCATTGGGCAGTGAGCCCCCCAAATTCGGCAACAACACCGGATCTTGTCCTGTGGTGCGACGAATCGAGTCCAGTGCAAATCGCACCCAGACGTTGTCGGGGTCCAA
>RFSP01000191.1 GCA_009923895.1 Betaproteobacteria bacterium
TGCGCCACCAAGAAGCCATGTCCAGGAGCCAACCAATCCAGCTCCATGCCCAGCAGCTCGTTGAGCGAGGCCAGATACACCCGCATGTCGCCATCGGGCGGGTTGATGACCACGGTGCTGCCTTGCATCACGTGGTCACCACAAAACAAAGTCTTTTCTTCTTCCAGCAAATAGCACAAGTGATTGGAGGCATGACCTGGCGTGTGAACCACCTGCAAGTGGGTGGAGGGCCCCAGTGTGAAACGCTCTCCGCCTTGAAGCTCTTGGGACGGTTGGAAGGTGGGGTCTTGGCCTTGCGCGTGGGCGGCTCGACGCCCCAACACGGGTGCACCCGTGGCCTGGGACAGCGCCACCGCACCCGGCGAGTGATCCACGTGGGTGTGAGTGACCAAAATTTGCTCGATCGAACCCGGTGCTGCATCGATCAAGGCCTGCACATGGGCAGGGTCTGCTGGCCCGGGATCGATGACGGTCCAGCGCGAGAGGGTGGGGTCGCCCACCAAGTAAGCGTTGGTGCCTGGCCCCGTCATGACCCCCGGATTGGGCGCGGTGATGCGCATCACGCGAGGCGATAGCCGCACGACCCGTCCTGCGGTGATTTCACACCAGGCCTGCCCAGTGCCATGCGGATCGAGCCGCCCGATCTCGGCCCACGCATATTCACTGGGGTGAACGATGCGCTCACCTTTGGCGGAGGTGGCCAGCCGCGGCAACACCATGGGCACCTCTTGCAGAGCCCGAGCGTGGTCCAAGACGCTTTGCGCCGACTTGAACTGGGCCAAGTCTTGCAAATTGCGGCGGGTCACAGGCAACAGCTTGTATTCAGCGGAGCGGTCCAGCGCTTCGGCCGGCGTGACCCACATGAGCTCCACCGCCTCGCCGCGGTCTGCCACGGCCTCTTGCCCCGGGGGCGCCACGGTGACAAAAAAGCGCGTGTCGAACCGCTTGTTGCGACCCATGGGCGTGAGCCAGTGTGCAAAGTAGGCCCAATGGCGCAAATCGATCTTCGCCTCCAAGGCGGCACAAAGATCAGCAATGCCCGCCTCGCCCGATTGCATGGACTTGCGCCATGAGCCCTGGGCCTGCTCAAGCGCCGATGGGCTTAACGGATCCAAAAACAACAAACCCACTTCCTCGAAGCATTCGCGAGCTGCAGCCACCCAGTAGTCCAGCCCCCCTTCGCTCAGACCGAGCCGCTCGCTGGCGCTGGCATCGTCCCAGCCCAGGCAGTGCCCATGGGCCTCACGGTCGCGGGCGTCCAACACCCCGCCTGGGAAGACCACCGCACCGCTGCGAAAGTCGCCAGGGCGCTCGGCCCGACGCATCATCAGGATTTCAATCTCGCCGGGTGCGCGATCGCGCACCACGATGACCGAAGCCGCTTTGCGGGAATTGACATAAATATCCACCTCGGTGGGCATGTCAGTGGGCGCCAAATTCTTCATGGGGATGTCACCGCGTCACGCCTTGCGCTCGCAACGCAGTGACCTCTTGTGCTGAAAAACCAAATTCGAGCAACACCTCTTCGGTGTGCTCACCCAATTCAGGTGCCGGACGTGGCGTCTCGGGCACGCTGCGCTCGAACCGCGGTGCAGGACTGGGCTGCATGAACCCGTCCACTTCCACGAAGGCCTGGCGGGCACGTGCATGGGCGTGCGTGGGCGCTTCTTGAATGCTCAGCACGGGGGCGTAACACACGTCGGTCCCTTCCAGGAGCGAAGACCATTCGTCGCGCGTGCGCTGACCGATGCGATGAGCGATGTCTTGCCGCATTTGGGGCCAACAACGCCGGTCATATTGCTGCGCCACATAACTCGGGTCCAAGTCCAGGCGTCGTACCAGTTCGGCAAAGAACTTGGGTTCGAGAGGCGCCAGTGACACATGGTGTCCGTCTCGGGTCTGGTAGGTGCTGTAGAAGGGAGCTCCGCCATCCAGCAAGTTGTCGCCGCGTGAGTCACTCCACTGGCCTGCAGCCTGAAGTCCGTGGAAAAGTGACATGAGCGACGACGCGCCGTCCACCATGGCTGCGTCCACCACTTGCCCCTGGCCTGAAGACTGCCGCTCAAACAAGGCCGACAAGATGCCCAGTGCAAGAAACATCGACCCACCCCCGTAATCGCCCACCAGGTTCAAAGGAGGCATGGGCCCCGACTGGGCCGAGCCGATGGCGTGGAGCGCGCCGGTCAGTGCAATGTAGTTCAGGTCGTGGCCCGCCGCATGCGCCAAGGGACCTTGCTGGCCAAAGCCGGTCATTCGCCCGTACACCAGGCGAGGATTGCGGGCAGCGCATTCTTTGGGGCCCAGCCCCAATCGCTCAACCACCCCCGGCCGAAACCCTTCGATCAACACGTCGGCCCGCTCGACGAGCCGCAACACGGCATCCCGTCCCACGGGCGATTTGAGGTCCACAGCGATCGAGCGGCGATTGCGTCCCTTGACGTCAAATCGTCGATCCACCGGGACGCCCAAGTCGGTGCTGGCCAGCCGGTCCACCCGAATGACATCGGCCCCCAAATCGGCCAAGAGCATGGCGCAATAAGGTCCAGGGCCGATACCGGCCAGCTCGATGACTCGCAATCCTTTGAGTGGACCCATTCCGATCGTTCTTTCTATGCTGCCCTGGGGTGTGCGTGTCTGCGTGGGGGTGTGTCACCCGTCTCGCAGCAAGGCATGCAAATGCGCCAAGGAGTCCACCAACGCATCGCACGGCAGCTGGCGGGGATCTTGCCCCTCGTTATACCCGTAGGGCACGCACACCACGCGCATGGCAGCCGCACGGGCGGCTTGCACGTCGTTGGTGGAGTCTCCCACCATCACCGCATGGTCGATGGGCACTTGCAATTGCGAACAAGCCCATTGCAGGGGCTGGGGGTCGGGTTTGCGCCTTTCGCAGGTGTCTCCGCCCACCACCAACTGAATGTAAGTGTCCAAACCCAGATGCGCCAGCAAGGCACATGCAAAGCGATGGTGCTTGTTGGTGACCACCGCCAACCGCAGTCCTTCAGCGTGCAGGGATTGAAGACCCTCACGCACGCCCGCGTAGGGTTGCGCCACGGTCTCATGGCTGTCATGCAAGGCCCCGTAGTGGTCCAAAAAGCCCTGCAACAGCCGCGACTTTTGCTGCGCGTCCCAGCCGAGCCCTTGAGCGGCACACGCACGCTCAATCAGCATGGGTGCGCCGCGCCCAATCATGCATCGCACCTGCGCCAAGCCGGGGCCGGTGGCGCCTGCATCCTGAAAGGCCCGGTCCAAGGCCAGCGACATGTCCGCTGCCGTATCAAGCAAGGTGCCATCCAGGTCAAATAACACAGCGTTGACCGGCAGACCTTTCCAATTGCGTGTCATGCGTTCGCCCATGTGGATGCGGGGAAAATCAAGGATGTGACAAGAAATGACCGTCCTCAACAGACGGCGTCCCAGTCAGGATTGTCGCCGGTGTTGAAAGTTCGCGTCTGATCTACACTTGCCCATGATCATGTGGACCTCGATGCTCACCTCCCCTCGGGCCCAGCGCTACTGGAAGGTGCTGCTGTGGATGGGAGTGGTGGTGACTTTGGTCTTGGCCCTGGTGCCGACCCCGCCGAAGGCCCTGAGTACCGGCTGGGACAAAGCGGATCACCTGGGCGCATTCGGATGTTTGGCCGTGGCTGGCAGCCTGGCTTGGGGCAGCGGATGGCGCCGGTCTTTGTGGCTGGGCTTGACCTTGGTCGCCTTTGGCGGTTTGATCGAAATTCTGCAATCGTTCATTCCTTACCGCCAAGCCGATTGGCGCGACCTGCTCGCCGATTCTCTGGGTGTGCTCTTGGGGCTGGTGTTCAGCACCGCGGTGACGGCATGGAAGCGTTGAACAGCCGACAAAGACGGCGACTGCTTGGCCAGGTGATGGCGCTTTCGATGGGTGGTCCCGCGTTGGTTGGCGGGCTTTACGGATGCGCGGTGCCGACCCCGCCTCGCACGGTCGGTTGGGATGTGTCGACATCGCCCACACCTTGGAGCGGCGAAGATCGCCTCTATCGCCTGGTGAATCGAGCCACTTGGGGAGCACAAGCCCAAGAATTGGAGCAAGCGTCCCTCCTGGGC
>RFSP01000192.1 GCA_009923895.1 Betaproteobacteria bacterium
CCCTTCACCCCAAGACCCCGCCGACTGCTCCACGCCCCGAAAGTTGAACCGCACCGTGCGATAGCCTCGTTGGAGGAAGGCCCGTGCCAGGGTCTGCGCCACTTTGTTGTCCAAGGTGCCGCCATGCAAAGGGTGCGGGTGACACACCACCGCCAAGGGAAGCGGCGCGTTGGGGTTACAGACCTCGGGCTTGGGGTCTTCGAGTACGCATTCGAGCGTTCCAGCAGGGCCGTCTATGAAGGTGCGGGGCGCTTTGGGGATCATGAGCGGCCCACCTCGGCGGGCAAGATCAGGCGCTGCACCGGTTCGCCGTTGAGCAGATGCGATTGCACAATCTCATCAATGTCACTGCGATCGACATAGGTGTACCAGACCGCCTCGGGGTAGACCACGGCCACAGGCCCGCCGGCACAACGGTCGAGGCACCCCGCCTTGTTGACGCGCACCCCGCCTGCACCGTTGAGGCCTGCGGCTTTGACGGCTTGCTTGCAGTGGTCAAACGCCTGCTGAGCGGCACTTTGCGCACAGCACTGCTGGCCACCGTCTCGCTGGTTGAGGCAAAAAAAGATGTGTCTTTTGAAATAGCTGGTCGACATGGGGCCTCATTGTAGAGAGGCTTCATCGAGAGAATTCACAAGGCCCGAGACGTTGGGCCTGAGGTCAAGACCGTCTCATGAGCCGCATGAGCAGCCACACCATGGCGGCATGGGGCCACAGCCACCCCACCCACTGGGCCAAGCCATGGAATCGGACAAAGCGGCCTTGTTCCCAGGCTTGCAAACTGGCCATTCGGTAGGGGTCGGAAGGCGCCTGAAGCACCAGGCCTATGAGTGCCGTCAAACACACCAATGCCAAAGCTGCGGCCAAGCGTGCAGGCGCCAAACTGAGGACGATGGCCACGGCCAAAGCGGCCACAGCGGCGGGCACGCTGGAGGGGGTGAGCCAGGCCAATGCGTGATCGGGAGAGAAATTGAGGGCTGTGGACAAGGTGGTGGCCACAACAGCCACGAGCGCCGCCCCCAGCACCATGAGCACGCGCTGACCAAGGGATCGGGTCACGACAATGGCCAACAAAGAGGGGGCAAGCAGCCCCAACATGATGGCCAATGACTCTCTGACGGGAGAAAGCGGCGAAGGGGGCGAAGGGGGCGAAGGCAGCGAGGGTGGCGGCACTGGCGAGGCCGATCCCAGCAGGCCTTGAACGCCAGCGATGTGGTCGAGAATCGGCCGCAAGGGCTCGGTAATTTGCCCCACGCCCAAGGGCACGGGCAAGGGAAACAACAGCGCCAGAGGCCACAACACCAGCAAGGCGATGGCGCCCGCGCTGTCGGGGCAAAACCACCGTTCGCGCCAGCGCTGCCACCAGCCAAAAAATCCGGTGGCCTGCAGCAGCCAGGCCATGGTCGCACCGCAGACGGCGCCGGCGGAATTCAAGGCCCAGTCGCGGGCGGAGGGGACCCGGGTGGGCAGGAAATGCTGGGCCCATTCCAAAAGATAAGAAAAGAGGCTGGGCCACAAGCACCCTGCCACGACCGCATGCTGCCAAGGTCTGCCGCTGCGGACAAAGGCCGTGTACATCAACAGCCCCAAAAGGGCGTAGCCCAGCCAATTGGCCAGGTCATCAAAGGTCCCCGCCCAGGGCAGCCACGGCAGCCTCATGAGATCGCCAAGCGTGTGGCCCGGCGGCCAGCGCCAACCGGAAAAAGGATACAAAGAGGCGTAAGCCACCAGCACGCAGTAGACCACCGCCAGTGGCCAGGCCAGGGTGCGAGTGGCCTTCATGCAGCAGGCTCTGGGCAGGCCCTAAAAGGGCTTGACGACCACCAACACGACGGATGCGATAAAGCCCAGGACGCTGATTTCATTGAACACGCGAAACCACTTGTGGCTGCGTTGGTTGCGCCCTTCTTCAAAGGTGCGAAGCATGCGGCGGCAGACATGGTGATAACCGACGATGGCGACCACGAAGGCAAGCTTGGCGTGCATCCAGCCCTGGCCACCGCCCCAACCGATGCCCACCACAATCCACAGCCACAGACCGAGTGCCAACGCTGGGACCATGAGCAAGGTGGAAAAGCGGTAGAGCTTGCGGGCCATGAGCAAGAGGCGCTCTCGTTCTGCGTGGCTGCTGGGCTCTACCATGGCCAGGTTGACGAAGATGCGAGGAAGATAGAACAGCCCAGCAAACCAACTGGACACGAACACGATGTGAAACGCTTTGACCCAGAGGTATGAATTGCCCATGGCGGAATTATGAGCCTCCCGTGCAGAATTGGAAGGGTGAACCGATGCGCCTGCGCGGATATCATCCCACGTTGGTTTAAGTTGCAGGAGACGCGCTTTGACTGAGAACTTTGCTCCTTTTCCCGCCGGCCGGCCCCGCCGCCTGCGTCGCGACGCTGCCACTCGCGCTCTGGTGCGGGAGCACCGTTTGGCGAGCGAAGATTTCATCCTGCCGGTTTTCGTGCTGGATGGGCAACGTCAAGAGCAGGACGTGGCCAGCATGCCTGGGGTCAAACGTCGCAGCGTTGACCTGTTGTTTGGGGTGGCCGAAGAGTGCGTGCGCCTGGGTGTGCCGGTGATGGCCCTGTTTCCGGTGATAGACCCTGCATTGAAGACGCCCGATGGACGCGAGGCCATGAACCCAGACGGGTTGGTGCCCCGTGCTGTGCGGGCTTTGAAAGAGCGTTTTCCGGGTCTCGCGCTGCTGACCGATGTGGCTTTGGATCCGTTCACCAGCCACGGGCAGGACGGTTTATTGGACGAGACCGGCTACATCTTGAACGACGAGACCGTGGAGGTGCTGCGCCAACAAGCGCTGGTGCAAGCACAAGCAGGGGTGGACATCGTGGCGCCAAGCGACATGATGGACGGACGCATTGGTGCCATACGCCACACGCTCGAAAGCAATGGTCTCATCCACACCCGGATCATGGCCTACAGCGCCAAATACGCCAGCGCCTTTTATGGCCCCTTTCGGGATGCCGTGGGGTCGGCCGGCAATCTGGGCAAGGCCGACAAGAAGGTGTATCAGATGGACCCGGGCAACAGCGACGAAGCCCTGCGGGAAGTGGCGCTGGACATTGCCGAGGGCGCCGACATGGTGATGGTCAAGCCGGGTCTGCCCTATTTGGACATTGTGCGTCGCGTGAAGGAGCAGTTTCGGGTGCCGACTTTTGCCTATCAGGTCAGCGGTGAGTACGCCATGGTCAAGGCGGCTGCAGCCCAAGGTTGGCTGGATCACGATGCGGTCATGATGGAGTCGCTCTTGGCCTTTCGCCGGGCCGGGGCCGACGGGGTTTTGACTTATTTTGCGCTGGATGCGGCCAAAAGGCTGAAGTCGCTTTGACACGCAAGACACTGATCCTCTTGGTCTTGCTCACTCTGGTGTGGGGATTGAATTGGCCCGTGATGAAAGTGGGTGTGAGTGGGCTGCCAGGACATCCTGAGCCGTTTCCTCCGTTGACCTTTCGCGCCATCAGCATGGGCTTGGGGCTGCCCGTGTTGTGGGCCGTCTTGCGGCTCATGCGCGTGCCACTGACCTGCCCTCGAAGTGAATGGCCCGAAGTGGTCAAACTGGCCTTGCCCAACATGATCTTGTGGCATGCCGTGGTGATTGTGGCTGTGCAGTCTTTGAGTTCTGGCCGCGCCGCCATCTTGGCCTACACCATGCCGGTGTTCTCGCTGATGTGGGGGGTGGCCTATGGAGAGCGACCTGCGGCGCGGCAGCTGTTGGGCGTGGGCGCGGCAGGCCTGGGAGTGGCCTTGCTGCTCAGCCATGAAGTGTCGAAACTGACAGGAGCCCCCACTGCAGCGCTGACGATGCTGATGGCCGCCGCGATGTGGGCACTGGGCACCCACTGGCTTCGGCGCTCACGCACTCAAATGCCATTGCTGGCCTTGGTCTTGTGGATGTCAGTGTTGACGTGGGTGGTGATGGCCGCACTGGCCACCGGGCTGGAGCGAGACCGGTGGTCGACCATTCCCTCCCACGTGATGTTTTCTATCGTGTACAACGCGCTGGGCGTGTTTGCCTTTGCGCACGCAGCGTGGTTTTATTTGGCCCGCCATCTGCCGCC
>RFSP01000193.1 GCA_009923895.1 Betaproteobacteria bacterium
CCCCAACCCCACAGCAACACGTAGTCGGGGCGCGACTGACGCACTTGCAGCCAGGTGGCTTTTTGCTCCACGCCCGGCGCGGTCACGGGCAAGAGTTGCAGGTCAAAGCTGTGCATTTTGCTGCGCTCTTGCAGCGCGGCAATGGGCTCTTTGCCGTAGGGGCTGTCGTGGTAGACCAGCGCAATCTTCTTGCCCTTGAGCTTGTCGTAGCCGCCTTCTTTCTTGGCCAGGTGCTGGATGAGCACGTCTGCACCCGTCCAGTAGGTGCCCAGCAGCGGGAAGTTCCACTTGAACGACATGCCGTCCACCGTGTCCGCGCGGCCATAGCCGGAGGTGATGAGCGGAATCTTGTCGCCTGGGGCTTTGTCGGTCAGCGCGAACGTGATGCCCGTGGACAGCGGCTGGAACACCGTGGCGCCCTTGCCCTTGAGGCGCTCGTAGCACTCCACGCCCTTGTCAGTGGCGTAGCCGGTTTCGCATTCTTCGTAACTGATCTTGACGCCATTGAGACCGCCCTTGGCGTTGACGTACTTGAGGTAGTCCACATAGCCGTTGGCGAACGGCACGCCGTTGGGGGCGTAGGCGCCGGTGCGGTACACCAGCACGGGGAAGAACTGCTCTTTGGCCTGGGCCATGGCAGCTGACGAAGCAACGACCGAGGCCACAGCCACGGCAGTCAGAGCGATTGATTTGATTTTCATTGTCTACCTCCTAAAGGTCCAAAGGGGAACGTGTCAAAAAGTTTGGGTTGATGGAATCGCCTGAGGGCTGTCCCGAAGGCGACGGGTTGCTGCGGAAAAATCAATGCGGGAAAGGCCACAAACGGAGCTTTTCTTTGGCGATGGACCACAAGCGGGCCAGGCCATGCGGCTCCACGATGAGGAAGAACACGATCAAAGCACCAAAGATCATGAAGGTGAGGTGCGATGCCAGCGCCGTGTCGATGGGAATGCCAAACCAGTAAGGGGCGTTGTCGAGCACGATGGGCAAGACCACGATGAACGCCGCCCCAAAGAAGCTGCCCATGATGGAGCCCAAGCCGCCAATGATGACCATGAACAGCAGGTCGAAAGATCGATTGACGTTGAAGGCCGCAGGCTCCCAAGACCCCAGGTACACGAAGGCCCACAAGGCGCCGGCCACGCCAACAATGAAGGAGCTGACCGCAAAGGCGGTGAGCTTGGCGTACACCGGGCGAATGCCAATGACGGCCGCGGCCACGTCCATGTCACGAATGGCCATCCACTCGCGCCCGATGTGGCTGCGCACCAGGTTCTTGGCGATCAGCCCAAACAGGACCAAGAAGCCCAGGCAGAAAAGGTATTTGTCCACCGGGGTTTCAATGCGCCACCCCAAAAAGGAGAGGTCGGACACTGACACCGAACCCGATGAAGAATCATTGGTGAGCCACTTGATGCGCAAGAAGGCCCAGTCACAGAAGAACTGCGCAGCGAGCGTGGCCACCGCCAGGTACAAGCCTTTGATGCGCAGAGAGGGAATGCCAAACATGACCCCCACCCCCATGGCAAACACGCCGCCCAACAAGATCGCCACCACCACGGGCATGCCGTCAATGCGCACCACCAGGTTGTAGGCCGCATAAGCCCCCACCGCCATGAAGCCACCAGTGCCCAGCGAGATCTGGCCACAGTAGCCCACCAAAATGTTCAGCCCCAGTGCAGCCAGGGAGAGGATGAGAAAGGGAATGAGGATGGCGCGAAAGAGGTACTCGCTGGCCAGGACTGGGACGGCCAGGAAAGCAAAAGCGAGGAGCGCCAGGATGACCCAGCGGTCTTGCGCGATGGGGAAGATCTGCTGATCGGCCCGGTAGGAGGTCTTGAATTGACCATTTTCACGGTAAAGCATGAATGTCTCCTGGGCCTGTGTCAGACGCGGTCGATGATCTTTTCGCCATACAAGCCTTGCGGTCGAACCAACAAGAACAGCAGCGCCAAGACATAAGCGAACCAAATTTCGATGCCCCCACCAAAGAAGGGGCCGATGTAGACCTCAGAGAGCTTTTCGCCCACGCCGATGATGAGTCCGCCCACGATGGCACCGGGCACCGAGGTGAGGCCGCCCAAAATGACAACCGGCAAGGCCTTGAGAGCCACTTGCGAGAGCGAAAACTGCACGCCGAGCTTGCTGCCCCAGATCATGCCGGCCACCAACGCCACAAACCCCGCGACGCTCCAGACGATGACCCAGATGCGCTGCAGCGGGATGCCGATGGACTGCGCGGCCTGGTGGTCATCAGCCACAGCGCGCAGCGCCCGGCCCGTGCTGGTGTACTGGAAGAAGGCTGACAGCACCGCCACCAAGGCAGCAGCGATGGCCGCGGCCGCCAGATCTTCTTGGTTGACGAGCAAACCACCTTGGAAGATGTTTTCGAACAAGAACATGGGCTCTTTGGGCATGCCCACGTCGATTTTGTAGATGTCAGATCCAAAGATGGTCTGGCCGAAGCCGTCCATGAAGTAGGTGATGCCCAGAGTGGCCATGAGCAGGGTCACCCCCTCTTGATTGACCAACTTGCCCAGCACCAGCCGCTCAATGAGCCAGGCCACAGCCACCATGACGGCCATGGCGAGCAAGAAAGCCACGATGTTGACCAAGGCCTTTTCATTCAGGCCCGTGATCGTGGGCAGCCACTCGGAAAACCGGGCCATGGCCAAGGCGGCAAACAACACCATGGCACCCTGGGCAAAATTGAACACGCCTGAAGCCTTGAAGATGAGCACAAAGCCCAGGGCCACCAGCGAATACAGCATGCCCGTCATCAGGCCGCCAATGAGGGTTTCTAGAAACGGTCCCATGTGAAGTCCTCTTGGATCGGTGCGTGCTTAGTGGGAGGTGCCCAGGTAGGCGCTGATGACGTCTTCGTTGGTGCGCACCTCTTCGGGCGTGCCGTCACCAATCTTCTTGCCGTAGTCGAGCACCACCACGCGGTCGGAGATGTCCATGACCACGCCCATGTCGTGTTCGATGAGCACGATGGTGGTACCAAATTCGTCGTTCACGTCGAGCACAAAGCGACACATGTCTTGTTTTTCTTCGACGTTCATGCCCGCCATAGGCTCGTCGAGCAAGAGCACCTGCGGCTCCATGGCCAAAGCGCGGCCCAGGTCCACCCGCTTTTGCAAGCCGTAGGGCAAGCGGCCCACGGGGGTTTTGCGCCAGGCCTGGATTTCGAGGAAGTCGATGATGCGCTCGACGTACTCACGGTGTTCGGCCTCTTCGCGCTCGGCCGCGCCCCAGCGGATGGCCTGCTGGAAGATGTTGGTCTTCATTTTGAGGTTGCGACCCGACATGAGGTTGTCAATGACGTTCATGCCTTTGAAGAGCGCCAGGTTTTGAAACGTGCGCGCAATGCCCATCTCGGCCACTTGCCGGGAGTTCATGTGGTCGAAGGTCTGCCCCCGAAAGGTGATGCTGCCTTCTTGCGGGGTGTACACGCCGTTGATGCAGTTGAGCATGGAGCTCTTGCCGGCGCCGTTGGGCCCGATGATGGCCCGGATTTCGTGCTCTTTGACGTTGAAGCTGATGTCGGTGAGGGCCTTGACGCCACCAAAGCGCAGCGAGATGTTATTGACATCGAGAATCACGTCACCAATTTCGCGCTTGGCCATCACGCAGCCTTTCTCATCGCTGCCAGGGTCTTGGCATCCAAAATCTTGAGCGTGGCGCTGACGCTGCCACTGCGACCGTCTTCAAACTTGACGGCCGTCTCGATGAATTGCTCGGTCTTGCCCCCGTACATGGCGTCAACGAGCACCTGGTATTTCTCGGCAATGAAGCCGCGGCGGACCTTGCGGGTACGGGTGAGTTCGCCGTCGTCGGCGTCGAGCTCTTTGTGCAGCACCAAAAAGCGACTGATCTGACTGCCGGCGAGCTTGTCGTCTTCGGCCAAGTCGGCGTTGACCTTTTCGACGCACTCTTTGACCATTTGAAGCACTTCGGGCTTGCCGGCCAAGTCGGTGTAGCCGGCATAGGGCAAGTTGCGACGCTCGGCCCAGTTGCCCACGGCCTCAAAGTCGATGTTGATGAATGC
>RFSP01000194.1 GCA_009923895.1 Betaproteobacteria bacterium
TGGCCTTGGGCTGGGCTGTGCACCATGTGTTTGTCTGGTTGCTGGCCGGCTTGGTCGGTGTGGGTTTGCCCAGCGCAAGCCTGTGGCCCGTCTTCTTTGGACTTGGCGTGGGCATGACGTTGCTGCTGGGCTTTGGTCTGCCGCCGGTGCTGCAACTCGCCCGCGTGCCAGCGCTGCGGGTGTTGCGCCGAGACTTGGGCGAGATCAAAACCTCCTCGGCGCTCGTCATGGGAGCTGGGGCCTTGGGGTTTGGTGGCCTCTTGCTCGCCGTGTCATCCGACGTGCGTTTGGGGTTGATTGCCGTGGGCGGCGTCGCCGTGGCCTTGGCGATTTTTGCGGCCTTGACGGCCCTGGCCGTCTACACCTTGAAGCGGGTGGTGCCTGAAGCCGGCGCACCGCGTTGGTTGTTGTTGGCCACGCGGCAGCTGGCCGCCCGCCCGGCGCTGGCGGTGGTGCAGGTGAGTGCCTTGTCGGTGGGTATGCTGGCGCTGGTGCTGCTGGTGCTCTTGCGATCAGACCTCATCGACAGCTGGAAGCGGGCCACGCCGGCCGATGCGCCCAACCGTTTTGTCATCAACTTGCAACCCGAGCAAGAGGGGGATTTTCGCGCCGCCCTGCAACACGCGGGCGTGCGCAAGTTGGATTGGTACCCCATGATTCGGGGGCGCTTGGTGGCCGTGAACGGCCGCGAGGTGTCCGCGCAGAGTTACAGCGATGACCGGGCACAACGTTTGGTGGAGCGCGAGTTCAATCTCAGCCATGCGGCTCAAGCGCCCGAGCACAACCGGATCGTCGCAGGGGCTTGGAAGGCCGAAGAACGTGGAGGTCTGAGTGTGGAGGAGGGGCTGGCCAAAACCCTCGGCCTGAAGCTGGGAGACACCCTTCGGTTTGACATTGCCGGCCAATTCCAAGAAGGACGCATCACCAGCTTGCGCAAGGTGGACTGGGGATCCATGCGGGTCAACTTCTTTGTGATGTTCACGGTGTCCAAAATGCCCGACGTGCCCCTGAGCTACATCAGTGCGTTTCGGGCGCCGGTGCGGCAGACCCTTGCCAACCAAGGCTCCAAAGGCTTCGAAGGCACTCAAAGTTCTCAAGGTGAGCCTGCGCCCGACTTTGACGCTGCCCTGAGCCGGGCCTTTCCCAACATCACCAATGTGGACGTCACGGCTTCCATCGCCCAAGTGCAAGGGGTGCTGGACCAAGTCATCCGGGCCATCGAATTCTTATTTGCCTTCACCTTGGCCGCCGGGCTGGTGGTGTTGTTTGCGGCGGTGACGGCCACACGCGAATCACGCGCTCGCGAGTACGCGTTGATGCGCGCCTTGGGCGCCTCGGCCGAGCTCTTGCGCAGCGTGCAGCGCACCGAGTTGTTGGGGGTGGGTGCCTTGGCAGGGTTGCTGGCCTCTGGGGCGGCCGTGGCCGTGGGCTGGGCCCTGGCACGCTACGCCTTTCAGTTTGACTGGAACCCCACGCCCTGGGTACCTTTGCTCGGCATGTTGGCAGGTGCTGCACTGGCCTGGGCCGCCGGCTGGTGGGGCCTGCGTGAAGTGCTCAGGCAGCCCGTGGTTCAGACCCTGCGTCGCGCCACGGTGGAGTAGCGAGCCCCCACTGGTCCAACATGAAGGCCAGCGTCTGCGCACGCTCCTTGAGGGCGTCGTAACGGCCCGAGGCGCCGGCATGGCCTGAGGCCATCTCAACCGATACCAGCACGGGGTGGTCGTCGGTTTTTACGTCGCGCAGTCGAGCCGCATATTTCGCGGCTTCCCAGTACGGCACTTGACTGTCGTTCAAACCGCAGCGCAGATACATGGCGGGGTAAGCCGCGGCGCGCAGATTGTCGTAGGGCGAATAGGACCGGATGATTTGGTAATCAGCACGCTTGTTGGGGTTGCCCCACTCCAAGTACTCACCCACGGTCAATGGAAGCGTGTCGTCGAGCATGGTGTTGATCACGTCCACAAACGGCACTTCGGCCACCACGGCCTTGAACAAGTCGGGGCGCAGATTCACCACCGCGCCCATGAGCAGACCCCCGGCGCTGCCCCCTTCAATGATGAGTTGCTGGGGCTGTGTCCAGCCTTTTTGAATCAGCGCTTCGGCGCAAGCGATGAAGTCGGTGAAGCTGTTCATCTTGTGGGCCAACTTGCCCGCGTCGTACCAGGTGCGGCCCAGGTCGCCCCCTCCACGCACATGGGCCAGGGCCACCACCACGCCGCGGTCGAGCAGGCTCAGCCGCGTGGAGGAAAAATACACGTCATTGGGGATGCCGTAAGCCCCATAGCCTTCCAACAGCAAGGGTTGGGGCTGCCCAAGCTGACGCAAGTCCTTGCGCCACACCAGCGACACGGGCACCGCGGTGCCATCGGCGGCGGTGGCCGTGACTTGTGTCGATGCATAGCACGATGCCTCAAACCCGCCCAAGACGGGCTGACGCTTTTTCAGCGTCAGAGCCCGCGTGTTCATGTCGTAGTCATACACCGTGTGCGGTGTGACCAGGGACGTGAATTCAAAACGAAAGGTGGCAGTGTCAAATTCGGCGTTGATGGAGCCTTCGGCCGCGTACACCGGTTCGTCAAAAGACACCTCATGGTCTTGGCCTGAGTCCAGGTCAAAGACCCGCAATCGCTGCACTCCGCGGTCACGTTCTGACAACACCATGTGGTGGCTGAACACGTCCACGTCTTCCAGCATCACATCGGGGCGGTGCGCCACTTGCTCCACCGCTTGGTGCAGTTGGGGCCGCTTGGAGGCCACCGTCACCAAACGAAAGTTGGGCCCGGTGTCGTTGAGCAGCAGGTAGAACTGGCCGCGTCCGTGGTCGAGTGAGGCTTCGCGCCCTTTGCGCCGAGGAACGACGATGCGCATGCGGCTTTGGGGCCGCTGGGCATCGATGACACGCAGCTCGCTCGTGTCTTTGCTGTGACTGCCCACCACCACCCAGCGGTCATCGCGGGTCTTGGACACATCCACCCAAAACAGCTCATTGCGCTCCTCAAACACCAGCGTGTCGGGCTGATCGGCGGGCTGCCCCAGGTGATGACGCCAAACGCGGTGCGTGCGTTTGGCCTCGTCTTTGGTGACATAAAACAGGGTGTGAGGGTCTTGCGCCCAGACCACGCTGTCGGTGTCCAGCCAGGTGCGACTCAAGACGGCGCCTGAGGTCAAGTCTTTGATGTAGAGCGTGTAATCCAACCCGCCGGTTTCATCCAATGAATACGCAAGCCAACGCCCGTTGGGGCTGACTTCGAACACACCCAGGTCCAGGTAGGGCTTGCCATCGGCCAGACGATTCAAATCGAGCACGGCTTGCGCGGTGGATGGATCGGTACCATCGCGCCAACGCCAATACGTGGGGTAGGCCTGGCCCTTGGCGGTGCGTTGCGTGGTCCACCAACCGTTCTCGCGCCAGGGCACGGCGTCGTCGTCTTCTTGGATGCGCTTGAGCATCTCGTCGTACAGATCGGCACGCAAGGTCCCCAAAGGCTCAAACCAGGCCTCGGTGTGCGCGTTTTCGGCACGCAGGTGGTTCAGCACTTCGGGGTTGTCGCGCTCACGCAGCCACGCATAGTCATCCACACGCGTGTCGCCGTGGCGCGTGGCTTTCAGGGGGCGGCGTAAGGCGCGGGGCGCTGTGTTCAGGGCTCGGCTCACGTCAATCGAGCCCGCGACCCGGGGGTGGACACGGTCCAAGCGATGGCCAGCAACCCGTCAAAGATCAGCGCGTCGTGCAGCTCGTGCTCAATGGTGAGGTAAGGGCAGACCTTCCAGGCGGCGCCGCCCGACACAAACGTGCGCGGTGTTTGTTGTTCGCGCGCGCTGAGATGTTGGTGCAGCCGCTCAATGGCGCCAGTGATGGCATAGGTGCCGCCGCTGGTAATGGCGTCACTGGTGTTGGCCGGAAAGTCTTTGACCTGGCCCGTGGGCACGCGCAAGCCTGCCGTGCCGCCTTCAAGGGCGCGCAGCATGATGCCGTGGCCCGGCAAGATGAGGCCGCCGCAAAAGTGACCCTGCGCATCCAGCGCATCCACCGTGACGGCGGTGCCCACC
>RFSP01000195.1 GCA_009923895.1 Betaproteobacteria bacterium
GGGCAATGACTTTCTGTTTTCAGGCGAGTGGTGGATCACCATCTTTCCTGGTCTGATGCTGGTGCTCATTGCACTGAGCGTCAACCTCTTGGGCGATTGGCTGCGGGACGCCGTCAATCCACGCTTGCAATGAACGCGTCGCCCATGGCTCCTTTGCTGGAGGTGAAAAATCTGTGCGTGGAGTTCCCCACGCGTCGAGGGACGTTGCGTGCGCTCGACGGTGTGTCTTTCTCCATCGCGCCCGGCGAGGTGCTGGGCGTGGTGGGCGAGTCTGGCGCGGGCAAGTCGCTCACAGGCACGTCCATCATCGGCTTGCTGGAGCCGCCGGGGCGCATTGCGGGCGGTGAGATTTGGCTCGATGGGCAGCGCATCGACGGTTTGCCGTACGAGCAGTTTCGCAAGTTGCGGGGCCGCAAGATCGGGGCGATCTTTCAAGACCCGCTCACCTCTTTGAACCCGTTGTACACCGTGGGCCGCCAGTTGGTGGAGACCATTCAAACCCATTTGGCAGTCTCGGCCCAAGAGGCCCGCGAGCGGGCCGTGGCCTTGCTTGAAGAAACCGGCATCCCGGCGGCTGAAGCCCGGATGGAGCACTACCCGCACCAGTTCTCGGGGGGCATGCGTCAGCGGGTGGTGATCGCCTTGGCATTGGCTGCTCAGCCGCGCCTCATCGTGGCCGATGAGCCCACCACCGCGCTCGACGTGTCCATCCAGGCGCAAATCATCGCCTTGCTCAAGCGCCTGTGCAAAGACCATGGAGCGGCGGTCATGCTGGTCACCCACGACATGGGCGTGATCGCAGAGACTTGCGATCGCGTGGCCGTGATGTACGCCGGCCGCATGGTCGAAGTCGGCCCCGTGCAACAGGTCATTCACGCCCCCGTGCACCCATACACCGTCGGTCTCATGGGGTCCATTCCCGCCATGGACGAGTCGCGCGAGCGGCTGCTGCAAATCGACGGCGCCATGCCGCGCCTCAACGCCATTCCTTCAGGCTGCGCCTTCCACCCGCGCTGCACCCAGGCCACCGACCGCTGCACCCAAGCGCGCCCGGACCTGGAAGACATGGGCGTCACCCAGGCCGCCTGCTGGCACCCTGTCATTGCGAGGAGCGAAGCGACGAAGCAACCTCCGTCCCCCAACGTCATTGCGACGAGCCAAACGCCGCAGCCCCTTCCCGTCATTGCGAGGAGCGAAGCGACGAAGCAATCTCCAGCCGACCCACGGCCTCAGCCCTCCGCGCTCCGCATTCACAACCCTCTTACCAACGCCCCCGCCCTCGTCGAAGTCTCCCACCTCAGCAAGACCTTCGACGTCAGCCCCCCTTGGCTCAACCGGGTCATCGAAGGCAAGCCTCGACAGTACGTGCATGCCGTAGACGATCTGTCTTTGCGCATCCCCAAAGGCCAGACTCTGGCCTTGGTGGGAGAGTCGGGTTGCGGCAAGAGCACCGTGGCCCGTTTGCTCATGGGCTTGCACGCGCCCACGCAAGGGCATGTCACCTTTGATGGACAGCGTCTCGATCAGATCCAAGAGGCCCAGGCCCAACGTGCGGTGCGCCGCCGCATGCAAATGATTTTTCAAGACCCGTATGCCAGCTTGAATCCTCGCTGGAAGGTCTTTGATGTGGTGGCCGAGCCCTTGCGAGAGCACGGGCTGGTCACCGACGAGGCCGATCAACGCGCGCGCGTGGAAGCATTGTTGAGCTCGGTGGGCTTGTCGCCCGGCGATGCGCAGCGCTTTCCGCATCAATTCTCGGGCGGGCAACGTCAGCGCATTTCGATAGCGCGCGCTTTGGCCACGCAACCCGAGTTCTTGGTCTGTGACGAACCCACCTCGGCCCTGGACGTGTCGGTGCAGGCGCAGGTGTTGAACCTCATGAAAGACCTCCAGCGCGAGCGTGGTCTGACCTATTTGTTTATTTCACACAACTTGGCCGTGGTGCGTCACGTGAGCGACCAAGTGGGGGTGATGTACCTCGGGCGATTGGTGGAGCTCGCGCCCAAGTCGGTCTTGTTTTCGACCCCTTTGCATCCCTACACGCGCATGCTGCTCGATGCCATTCCCGACATCCGCATGACCGGACGCGCGCGCACGCCCGTGCAAGGCGAGGTCCCCAACCCGCTCAATCCGCCCACCGGGTGTGCGTTTCACCCCCGCTGCCCCATGGCCAACGCCCGCTGCGCGTCAGAGCGGCCTCAGCTGCAATCATTGAACGGCATTCAGATTGCTTGCCACGCGGTAGAAGAAGGGCGAGGCTGAAGCTCACGTCCTGAAGATTGCCGCGCGGCGATGCCGCTCGCAATGACTTCATTTGCTTTGTCATTGCGACGGTCCGCGAACCCACAGCCGTCATTGCGAGGCGCGAACCCACGGTCGTCATTGCGAGGCGCGAAGCGCCGTGGCAATCTCCCCCATCACTCGCTCTGCGCCCCCCGCAACACTCGCGGCGTCCGCCCTGCAACCGATGCGGCAGCAGCAGGCGGCGGCGAGGTCGCCACCGCGGCAGGCGTTGCCGCTGCGCCCACATTCCCCACACTCAATCCCACGCCCGATGCCGTGGCCGCCGCGGGTGGCGCAGCCAGTTCCAACGACACCAGCGCCGGCCCGCCCTTGGGGCCCAATGTGACGCTGCGAGGGGCCACGGTTTGCACCACCGTGTCTCCATCCACCACCGCGCCCACACGGTATGCCTTGGCGGGTTTGCCCTCGATGGCGATCACCGCAATCCCCTCTCGGGCCGCTTGCGACCCCGCCCTGGCTCGGGGAGCCACCACGCCCAACAGGGCAAAGCGCTTGTCTGGCGCAGGCAAGGCCTCGGCGTCGGGCTTGGGGGCCTCATCGGGGCCAAACACCCGTGTGAGATCGCCTCGTGCAATGCCTTTGGGCACGGCCACCGTGGCCTGAGCGGGCGTCTCTTGACTGGGGGCAAACAAGCGCACGCCCCAATACACGACACTGGCCGAAACCAGTCCCCACACACCCCATGAAAGCCAACGAGACCACATGGGAGGATTATCATGCAGCCATGCAAGTCCTCCGCGCTCCCCAACGCTCACCCCAACGCCCGATCCGTTTGACGCCACTTCAGTGCTCATGCCTTCGCTCCCGAGCCAGACTGTCTGCGCTCCAGCGGGGATTCACCTTGATTGAGATCATGGTGGTGCTGGTGATCATTGGGGTCCTGGCGGCATTGATCGCACCCAACGTGCTGGAGCGTGCGGGCGACGCCAAGGTCACGGCCGCCCGCACCGATGTCAACCGCCTGATGCAAGCGCTCAAGTTGTACAAACTCGACAACCTGCAATACCCCACCACCGAACAAGGCCTGGCGGCTCTCGCGCAAAAGCCCACCACCGGGCCCATTCCCCCCAATTGGAAGTCCTACATCGACAAGCTGCCCAACGATCCTTGGGGCCGGTCCTACCAATACCTCAACCCGGGCGTGAAGGGCGAGATCGATGTGTTCAGCTTTGGCGCCGATGGCCAAAGCGGGGGCGAAGGCCACAATGCCGACATCGGCTCTTGGCAATAAGCCGCACACCCAGCGCGGTTTCACGCTCATCGAATTGATGGTGGTGGTGGCCCTCATCGGCCTGACCACCGCGCTCATCAGCCTGTCCCTGCGCGACCCCGCCTCCACCCGCCTTGAACAAGAGGCCACGCGTCTGGCGGCGCTTTTGGAGTCGGCCCGTGCCGAGGCTCGCGCCTCGGGGCTGCCCGTGCGGTGGGTGCCCCACGAGGCGGGGGATGACGCAGCGCCAGGGTTCAGATTTGTGGGTCTGCCTGCGGCCTTGCGCTTGCCACAACAGTGGCTGGGCCCCGACGTTCGCGCGCAGGTCGAAGGGGCTTCATTGCTGCAACTCGGCCCCGAGCCCATCATCGGTGCGCAAAAGGTGGTCTTGCAACTCGGCGATCGCCGCCTGGCCGTCGCCACCGACGGCCTTGGGCCCTTTGTCGTGGTGCACGGGCAATGAAGACATTGAGACAGCCGCAGCCACGAAGTCATCCGTCATTGCGAGGCGCGAAGCGCCGTGGCAATCTC
>RFSP01000196.1 GCA_009923895.1 Betaproteobacteria bacterium
GTTTGTGAATGCCACGCCGCAGGAAATCTCCGAAGGCCTGGCGGCCGTGCCTCATGCGCTGGTGCAATTTCACGGCGACGAGACGCCCGACCAATGCCAGGCGGTGGGCCGGGCCTACTTGCGGGCCGTGCGCATGCAAGCCCACACCAATTTGCTAGACTGGGCGCATCGCTACTCGCTGGCCCAAGCCTTGCTGCTCGACGCTCACGTTGACGGATATGGTGGTGGCGGAAAGTCTTTCGATTGGTCTCTCGTTCCTTCCGACGTGCCCCTTCCGGTCGTTTTGTCTGGTGGGTTGAATCCTGCAAATGTGACCGATGGAGTCCTTCGCGTCCGGCCCTGGGCCGTTGACGTGAGCTCCGGCGTGGAGTCGGCCAAAGGCATCAAAGATGCAGGGCTGATGCGCCGGTTTTGTGAAGCGGTGCGTCAGGCCGACGCCCGCCTCCTGGATGGACGAGAAGAGACATGCTGAACTATCAACAACCCGATGCACAAGGGCACTTTGGGCCCTATGGCGGCACGTTTGTGGCCGAAACCCTGGTTCACGCACTCGATGAGCTCAAAGCGGCTTACGACGAGGCGCGTCAAGACCCTGCCTTCATGGCCGAATTCCGGCATGAGCTCAAACACTTTGTGGGGCGACCCAGCCCGATCTACCACGCGGCACGGCTCTCACGCGAGGTGGGCGGCGCGCAGATCTACCTCAAGCGCGAAGACCTCAATCACACCGGCGCCCACAAGGTCAACAACACCATCGGTCAGGCCTTGTTGGCTCGGCGCATGGGAAAACCGCGCGTCATCGCAGAGACGGGCGCAGGTCAGCACGGCGTGGCCACGGCCACCATCTGCGCACGCTACGGCATGGAATGCGTGGTGTACATGGGCAGTGAAGACGTCAAACGCCAATCGCCCAATGTCTATCGCATGCACTTGCTGGGCGCCAAGGTGGTGCCTGTGGAGTCGGGCAGCAAGACGCTCAAAGACGCGTTGAATGAGGCGCTGCGTGACTGGGTCACCAATGTAGAAAACACCTTCTACATCATTGGCACGGTGGCGGGCCCGCACCCTTACCCCATGATGGTGCGGGACTTCCAAAGCGTGATCGGACAAGAGTGCCTGGCGCAAATGCCTGAAATGACGGGGCGCCAACCCGATGCTGTCATTGCCTGCGTGGGCGGGGGCAGCAATGCCATGGGTCTGTTCTATCCCTACATTTCCCAAGAAGGCACGCGGCTCATCGGTGTAGAAGCGGCGGGTGAGGGCTTGGACAGTGGCAAGCATTCGGCCTCTTTGACGGCCGGTTCTCCAGGCGTGCTGCACGGCAACCGCACCTACTTGCTGCAAGATGAAAACGGGCAGATCACCGAGACCCACTCCATTTCAGCCGGCTTGGACTATCCCGGGGTTGGCCCGGAGCACGCCTACCTCAAGGACATGGGACGGGCCGAGTATGTGGGCATCACGGACCACGAGGCGCTGGAAGCCTTTCATCGCCTGTGTCGCACCGAAGGCATCATTCCAGCCCTGGAGTCCAGCCACGCGGTGGCCTATGCCATGAAGCTGGCCGCCACGATGCGGCCCGACCAGCAGCTGTTGGTGAACTTGTCGGGCCGTGGCGACAAAGACATTGGCACGGTGGCCGATTTGTCGGGCGCTGATTTTTATTGCCGGCCTTCATGTCGCGGCCAGAGTGTGAAAGGGGGTGTGATGTGAGTCGCATCGCCTCTACGCTGGCCTCTCTGAAGAGCCAAGGTCGCAAGGCCCTCATTCCCTACGTCACTGCAGGCGATCCGGCGCTGGAGTTGACAGTGCCCATCATGCATGCCTTGGCAGCAGGGGGCGCGGACATCATTGAACTGGGGGTGCCGTTTTCAGACCCCATGGCCGATGGGCCGGTGATTCAAAAGGCCAGCGAGCGCGCGCTGCAACGCGGCGTGGGCTTGAAGCAGGTGTTGCAATGGGTGAGCGAGTTCCGCCAGCGCGACACCCACACGCCCGTGGTCCTGATGGGCTATGCCAATCCCATCGAGCGCTTTGATTTGCGAGGGGGCGAAGGCGCTTTTGTGGATGCCGCTGCTGCTGCCGGGGTGGATGGGGTGCTCGTGGTGGACTATCCGCCCGAGGAATGCGAATCCTTTGCCGCGCGACTCAAGGCGCGCAGCATGGACTTGATCTTCTTGCTCGCACCCACTTCCACCGAAGCGCGCATGCGCGATGTGGGCCGCATTGCCAGCGGCTACGTCTACTACGTGTCTCTCAAGGGCGTGACGGGCGCGGGCCACCTGGACACCTCGGCTGTGGCCGAGGCCATCCCGCGCATCCGGGCCCATGTGACCGTGCCGGTGGGCGTGGGCTTTGGCATCCGTGATGCGGTCACCGCCAAAGCCGTGGCTGCGGTGTCCGACGCGGTGGTGATTGGATCGGCCTTGGTGCAGATTTTGGAGGCTGAAACGAGCGACAATGCGCCTGGGGCCGCTCAGGCGTTCATGTCTGAGATTCGGCAGGCTCTGGACGCATGAGGAGGACCTGATGAGCTGGTTGGACAAGCTGCTGCCGCCCAAGATCCAGCACACCGATCCGAGCGAGCGCCGCACGGTGCCGGAGGGGTTGTGGATCAAGTGTCCGTCTTGCGAGACGGTGCTCTACAAAACCGACCTCGAGGAAAACCTCAACGTCTGCCCCAAGTGCAGCCATCACCACCGCATCGGTGCGCGTGCCCGGCTGGATGGATTTTTGGATGCAGAAGGGCGCTACGAGATCGGTCAAGAAGTGCTGCCCGTGGACGTGTTGAAGTTCAAGGACAGCAAGAAATACACCGAGCGTCTGAAGTCCGCCCTGGAAACCACCGGAGAGACCGATGCCCTCATCGTGTTTGGTGGCTCGGTCATGAGCGTGCCGTTGGTGGTGGCTTGTTTTGAGTTTGACTTCCTCGGCGGATCCATGGGCTCGGTGGTAGGCGAGCGTTTTGTTCGCGGCGTGCACACCGCTTTGGAGCAAAAAGTGCCCTTTGTGAGCATTGCAGCCACTGGCGGTGCGCGCATGCAAGAAGGCCTATTCAGCCTTTTGCAGATGGCAAAGACCACGGCCGCCTTGACTCGGCTGGCCAAGGCCCGGTTGCCCTATATCAGCATCTTGACCGACCCCACCATGGGCGGGGTGTCGGCCAGCTTCGCCTTCATGGGTGATGTGGTCATGGCAGAACCGCAAGCGTTGATCGGTTTTGCGGGGCCCCGCGTGATTGAAAATACGGTTCGACAAAAGCTCCCCGAAGGGTTTCAGCGTGCCGAGTTCTTGGTGGAAAAGGGCGCCATCGACATGATCGTGGACCGCAGAGACCTGCGTTCTGCGGTGGCCCGCGCACTGGCGAAATTGCAGCGTCAGAGCATCGACGCAGTGGCTTGATGGCGCTGGAGCGTTCCACCCTGGAGGCCTGGCTGGCCCATTGCGACGCTCTTCAACCCCCTTCCTTCGCCGATTCACTCGAGCGGGTGGTGGAGGTCAAACGGCGGCTCGATTTGCGTTTTGAGGTGCCCGTGATCACAGTGGCGGGCACCAATGGCAAGGGCTCCACTTGCGCCATGTTGGAGTCGATCGCGCTTCAAGCGGGTTATCGCGTGGGCCTGTACCAAAAGCCCGAACTGGTGAATTTTGAAGAACGATGCCGGGTGGGCGGTGCCCCCGTGGCCGCCGAAGTGCTGTTGCCGCACTTTGAGGCGGTAGAGCGGGCTCGCGGGGACGTGGCTCTCAACAAGTTTGAATTCACCACCTTGGTCATCGCGCGGGCGTTGAGTCAGACGCCCCTGGACGTGGTCATTCTGGAGGTGGGCATCGGCGGATGGTATGACGCCGTAAACGCCATCGATACCGACTGTGCCGTGTTGACCAGCATCGATCTGGATCACATGGCCATCTTGGGGCCAGATCGCGAGACGATTGGATTCAACAAAGCGCACATCATGCGTCCGGGCAGACCGGCTGTGGTGAGCGACCCCTTGCCGCCTCACACGGTGGTGGACTATGC
>RFSP01000197.1 GCA_009923895.1 Betaproteobacteria bacterium
CGGCGGGAGCGTGATCGCGCCGCATTGAGCATGGATCGAGAGCGGGGCGAGCTGAGCTTTTCGGGACCGAGCCAGCGCCATCCCCTGGTGAGCGGCCTTCAAGACCGGCTCAGCTGGATCCTCCAATTGCCGGCCATTGTGGAGGCCGACCCCTCGCGGTTCACGGCAGGCCGCTCGATCGTGATGTGGGTGGCTGGCCTGCGGGGTGAATTGGACCTGTGGACCTTTGTCGTGCAAGGGCGAGAGGCGGGCCGACCTCCCGGACCCGGCAACGGCGAGCATGCCGGGGTCTTGGCCAGCCAGGACACATTGCACCTCACCCGTGAGTCGCTGCGCCCCTATGACCCCCGCATCGATGTCTGGCTGGATCCTGAGCGACACCATCTGCCCGTTCGGATTCTTTTCACCCCCGTTCCCTCAGGGGAGGTCACCGACATGGTGTGGGTGCCTTGATGACCTACCTTGGCGCCCTACCTTGACGCCGCGGACTCCTACAATGCAGGGATGAACGCTGTTTTGTCGCCCACGCACTGGGCCCCCGCTGCCATCCAGTACACCCGCGGCCAGGCCTTGCCGGCCCTCATGGCCCAACGCATTGTCATCATCGATGGCGCCATGGGCACCATGATCCAACGCCTCAAACTCGGGGAGGCGCACTTCCGCGGAGAGCGCTTCGCCGCTCACTCCAAAGACCTCAAAGGCAACAACGACCTGTTGGTGCTCACGCGGCCCGAGGACGTTCAACGCATCCATGAGGACTATTTGGCCGCAGGGGCCGACATCATCGAAACCAACACCTTCGGGGCGACCTCCATCGCCCAAGAAGACTACGCCTTGGCCGAGATTGCGCGCGAGATGAACGTGGCTGCGGCCCAACTGGCCCGCTCGGCTGCTGATCGATTCAGCACACCCGAGCATCCGCGCTTTGTGGCCGGTGCGCTCGGCCCGACGCCTCGCACGGCCAGCATCAGCCCCGACGTCAACGACCCCGGCGCGCGCAATGTCACGTTTGAGCAATTGCGCTTGGCCTACCGTGAACAAGCGCAAGGCCTGCTCGAAGGTGGCTGTGACCTGTTCTTGGTAGAGACCATCTTTGACACCCTCAACGCCAAGGCCGCCCTGTTCGCGCTCGATGAACTCATGGAAGACACGGGCGAGCGCTTGCCGGTGATCATCAGCGGCACGGTCACCGATGCCTCGGGACGCATCTTGTCTGGGCAGACGGTGGGCGCTTTTTGGCATTCCGTGCGCCATGCCCGGCCGTTGGCGGTGGGGCTCAACTGTGCCTTGGGCGCTGCGCTGATGCGCCCCTATGTGGAGGAGTTGTCCAAGGTGGCCGCTGACACCTACATCAGTTGCTATCCCAATGCGGGGCTGCCCAACCCAATGAGCGAAACCGGGTTCGACGAAACGCCCGAGGTCACCAGCACGTTGTTGGAGGACTTTGCTCGCAGCGGATTTCTTAACATCGCTGGCGGCTGCTGTGGCACCACACCCGACCATATTGCCGCCATTGCACGCAAGGTCAGCGCCTACCGGCCCAGGTCACGCAAAGACCCGCTGTTCACCGCTTTGACATGAAGGCACAGCCAGAGAAATGAACGCTCGAGACCCTCATCCTCCGCTCTCTTCGTCCAACACGGCCGCATTGGCGTCTCATTCCCAAAAGGCCTGGGACGAACAAATCGTTCCCTTGCTGACCGACTACATTGCCGTGCCCGCCAAAAGTCCCATGTTCGATGCCGATTGGGCGGCTCACGGCTATCTGGAGCGGGTGGTGCGCGACGCGGCCTCTTGGGTGGAGCGTCAAGGGGTCTCGGGACTCAAGCTGGAGGTGATCCGCCTGGAAGGGCGCACACCGCTGATCTTTTTTGAAGTCCCTGCCACCCGCAGCGGCTCGAGCGAGACCGTCCTCTTTTACGGCCACCTCGACAAACAGCCCGAATTCAATGGCTGGCGTCACGACCTGGGCCCTTGGACGCCCAAGTACGAGGACGGCAAGCTCTACGGTCGTGGCGGTGCCGATGATGGCTATGCGGTCTACGCGGCGCTCACGGCCATTCAGTCCCTGGACGCGCAAGGCATTCCTCGCCCGCGTTGCGTGGGCCTCATTGAGACTTGCGAAGAAAGCGGTTCGGTGGATTTGCCGATCTACATCCAGGCCCTCAAGCCCCGTCTTGGCCAGGTGGGCTTGGTGGTCTGCCTCGACTCAGGCGCCGGCAACTACGATCAGCTGTGGCTCACCACTTCTTTGCGCGGCATGGTCAGTGGGGTGTTGAAGGTCGAGATCTTGACCGAGGGGGTGCACTCCGGCGACGCCAGCGGTTTGGTGCCTTCGAGCTTTCGCATCATGCGCCAGGTGCTCGACCGTCTCGAAGACAGTGCCACGGGTCGCCTCCTGCCCCAAGTCTTTCATTGCGAAATTCCGGTCTCGCGCGTGGAACAAGCCCGTGCCACCGCTGCCATCCTCGGCGATGAGGTTTGGAAGCGCTATCCCTGGGCCTGTGGCGCCGATGGGACCTTGTCCTTGCCCACCACCACCGATCCGGTGGAAGCCTTGCTCAACCGCACCTGGCGACCCACCCTCAGTGTCACGGCAGCCGACGGATTTTCCCCATTGAACAACGCGGGCAATGTCTTGCGGCCCTACACCGCGTTCAAGCTCAGTTTGCGCACGCCGCCGATGGTTGACGCCCATCAAGCCAGCTTGCAGCTCAAGACATTGCTTGAAGACAACGCGCCTTACAACGCCAAGGTGACCTTCCATCCCGATGGTCGGGCTGAAGGGTTGGGCGCGACCGGTTGGAACGCCCCGGAGCTTGCGCCATGGTTGGAGCGCGCGCTCAATGAGGCTTCAAGCGCCCACTATGGCGCCCCGCTGGGCTACATCGGTCAAGGGGGCACCATCCCGCTCATGAGCATGCTGCAGCAGGGCTTTCCGGCCGCACAGATGATGGTGTGCGGCGTCTTGGGACCCAAGAGCAATGCCCACGGCCCCAACGAATTCCTCCACGTGCCCTACGCCAAGCGCCTGACGGCCTCGGTAGCGCAGGTCGTGGCGGCCATGCCTTAAAAGGTCCAGCCTGCGCTCACCGCCGCCCCAGACATGGGCTCCAACAGGGCGAGCAGCGGCTTGAGTTCGCGGTAGCGAACAGCCACCTTGGTGGCGTAACCAAAGAAGCGCGGCAGGTCGGCGGCATACGCCGCTTTGCCGTCGCGATGCTTCAAGCGACAAAAGATGCCCAGGATCTTCAGGTGCCGCTGCAACCCCATCCATTCCAGCTGACGCCAAAATTCTCCAAAGTCGTCATCCACAGGCAGTTGGGCTGCGCGGGCGGCTTGCCAATAGCGCACCGCCCAATCGATCTCCCGTGCCTCATCCCACGACAAAAAGGCGTCCCTCAACAAAGAGGCCACGTCATAGGTGATGGGCCCGCGCACGGCATCTTGAAAATCCAAGATGCCGGGCCCGCCGTCGCACACCATCAGGTTGCGCGGCATCCAATCGCGGTGAACGGCCACGGTGGGTTGCGCCAAGGCGCTGTCCAGGAGCACCCGGCACACCTGTTCCCAAGCCTTGCCTTGGGGCTTGTCCCAGCTCAAGCCATGCTCGCGCTCCACGCACCAAGTGGGAAACAAATCGAGCTCCGCACGCAGCGCCGCTTCGTCGTAGGCCGGAAGTGCCTGGGCGTCGACCCGCGTTTGCCATTGCACCAGCGCGGCAATGGCTTGTCGCATCAGGTGCTCCACCCGAGCGTCGGGCCCGGCTTGAAGGGCCTGCAGGTAGAGTTCTTGTCCCAAATCCGTGGTCAAAAGAAACCCGCGTTCGGCGTCGCACGCCAGAATCCTTGGGCCCACCAGTTCGGCTTGCTCTATGAGCTGCGCCACGTGCACAAAGGGGCGCACGTTTTCCAGAGGCGGTGGCGCGTCCATGATGATGCGCGTGCCTTGCGAACTGTGGATGCGCAAATAGCGCCGAAAGCTGGCATCGGCCGATGCCA
>RFSP01000198.1 GCA_009923895.1 Betaproteobacteria bacterium
CGGGCGTGCCTTTTTCAACGGCAAAAATGGAAATCTCATGGCGCGCGGTGCCGGTGCGGGCAGCAATGAAGTACAGGTCGGCATGCACCCCGTTGGTGATGAACAGCTTGCTGCCATTGATGACCCAGGAGTCGCCCTCGCGTCGGGCGGTGGTGCGCAAGCCCGCCACGTCCGACCCTGCCCCAGGCTCGGTCACGCCCACCGCGGTGATGATCTCTCCGCGCGTGATGCCTGGCATCCAACGGCGCAGTTGCTCGGGGTTGCCGGCATGGTGCAAATGCGGGCTCGCCATGTCGGTGTGGACCAGCACCGTGATGATGAAGCCGCCAAAGGTGCTTTGACTCAGCGCTTCGGCAAAGACCAAATTGGTGAGCGCATCGGCACCCGCGCCGCCATACTCGGGGGCATACATCAAGCCCAAGAGGCCCGCACCTCCCATGCGGCGCAGCACCTCGCGCGGCACCATGCCGGCTTCTTCCCATGCCAACGCATGAGGCTCCACCTCGCGGGCAATGAACCGGGCCACCTGTTCTTGCAGAACTTCATGGTCCGGATTCAGGTAGATGCTGTCCAAGTGAGATCTCCCTGCGCTTGCCCTCAATACGGCTTACATCCGGAACACACCGAAGCGGGGGCTGTCGGGGATGGGCGCGTTGAGTGCGGCGCTCAAGGACAGTGCCAATACGCGACGGGTGTCTACCGGGTCAATCACTCCGTCATCCCACAAGCGGGCGCTGGAGTAGTACGGATGGGCTTGATGTTCAAACTGGTCGAGGATGGGCTGCTTGAACGCGGCTTCCTGCTCGGCCGTCCAAGTGCCCCCCTTGGCTTCGATGCCGTCGCGTCGCACGGTGGCCAGCACACTGGCCGCTTGCTCTCCACCCATGACCGAAATGCGTGCGTTGGGCCACATCCACAGAAAACGTGGGCTGTAGGCGCGGCCACACATGCCGTAATTGCCGGCGCCAAAACTGCCACCGATGATGACGGTGAACTTGGGGACGGTGGCCGTGGCCACCGCCGTCACCATCTTGGCACCGTGTTTGGCAATGCCCTCGCTCTCGTACTTGCGACCCACCATGAAACCCGTGATGTTTTGCAAGAAGACGAGGGGCACACGCCGCTGGCAACACAACTCAATGAAGTGCGCGCCCTTCATGGCCGATTCGCTGAACAACACCCCATTGTTGGCGACGATGCCCACGGGCATGCCTTCGATGTGAGCAAACCCCGTCACCAAGGTGCTGCCATAACGGGCTTTGAATTCGTCAAAGTCTGAGCCGTCTACCACCCGGGCAATGACCTCTCGCACGTCGTAAGGCTTGCGCGGATCGGTGGGCACCACCCCACGCAATTCGGAGGGGTCAAATGCCGGCGGCCTGGGCGTTTGCAGGCGAAGGGGGTGCTCCTTTTTGCGATTGAGCGTGGCAACGATCTGGCGCGCAATGCTCAGGGCATGCAAATCGTTGTCGGCCAAATGATCGGCCACGCCCGACAACCGGGTGTGGACATCACCGCCTCCCAGGTCTTCGGCACTCACCACTTCGCCAATGGCTGCCTTGACCAGGGGCGGTCCGCCCAAAAAGATGGTGCCTTGGTTGCGAACGATCACGGTCTCGTCGCTCATGGCCGGCACGTAAGCACCACCAGCCGTGCAAGAGCCCATGACCACCGCAATTTGCGGGATGCCCTGGGCGCTCATATTGGCCTGGTTGAAGAAGATGCGTCCAAAGTGCTCGCGGTCAGGGAACACATCATCCTGGTTGGGCAGATTGGCACCCCCACTGTCGACCAAATAAATGCAGGGCAGGCGGTTTTGCATGGCGATTTCTTGGGCCCGCAAATGCTTCTTCACGGTCATGGGGTAGTAGGTGCCCCCTTTGACCGTGGCGTCGTTGCAAACAATCATGCACTCCAGGCCTTGGACGCGGCCGATGCCCGCAATCATCCCCGCGCCTGGCGCGGCGTTGTCATACATATTCCACGCCGCCAACGACCCAATTTCCAAAAAGGGCGTGTCCGGATCCAAAAGCATTTCCACGCGCTCACGCGGCAGCAACTTGCCACGGGCCAAATGTTTGTCCCGGGCCGCTGGGCCGCCACCTTGGGCAATGTCTGCCAAACGGGCATGCAGGTCATCGACCTGCGCTTGCATGGCCTGAGCACTCGATTTGAAATCTTTGCTGCGTGGAATCAGCTTGGAGTCAAGGGTCGGCATTTCGAATCTCTCCTGGACAGCGGATGGACGGGCGACCGCTCAAAAGGGACCCTGTTGCAGCCACCTCTCCAATTGAACTTTTCGGTCGTTGCCCCAAAAGGGCTCTCCATCCACGATGAAGAACGGCGCTCCGAACACTCCGGTGGCAATGGCGGTGTCGCAGGCCTGCCTCAAGCGGTTTTTCCATTGCGGATCATTCCAGATGCTCTCGGCTTTGCTGGCGTCCAGTCCCATTTCACCCGCAAGATCTTTGAGCACCTCGGAGTCATTCAAAGCCATCCCTCGGGTGAAATACGCGCGCATGGCCGTGCGTGTCCAACGCGCCGCCTCTTGCTCAGAGACGGTGTCATGCAGCCACCAAAACAGTCGCGCTGCATTTTGGGTGGGAATGGGAAAGGGGTCTGGAAATCGATAGGGCAACCCCTCAAAGCGCGCCGAGCGTCCAAAGTCGAGGATGGAGTACTCGCGCTTGATGGGGTAGGACACCGGGCTCTTGAGGTCGGCGGCCGCAAAAGTCGCTCCCAAGAGGATCGCGTGACGCCTGACCACACGGCCATGTCGCGCCGCCAGCGCATCCACCCATTCATTGGCAATGTAAGAGTAGGGCGACGAGAAGTCGAACCAAAAGTCAATGAACGAAGGCGCATTCATGCGGGGCTACCTGGGGCAGATCATTGCTTGGCAAACAATTGCCCAAGGTCTGCAAAGGCCTTGAACTCCAGGGCGTTGCCCGAAGGATCCAAGAAGAAGAAGGTGGCCTGCTCTCCGGCCAGGCCCTTGAAGCGGACATGGGGCTCGATGATGAATTGCGTGCCCACGGCGGTGAGCTTGTCCGCCAAGGCCTGCCACTCAGGCATGGGCAAGACCACGCCAAAGTGGCGCACAGGCACCTTGTCTCCATCCACGGCACTGGTGGCGGCTTGCTTGCATTCGCCTGGCGACAAGTGGGCCACCACTTGATGGCCGTAGAGGTCAAAGTCAATCCATTCTGGCGAGCTGCGGCCTTCGGGGCAGCCCAACAGTCCGCCATAGAAAGCGCGGGCCTCCTCCAGATCGCGAACAGGAAAGGCCAGATGGAAAGGCCGCGCCGTGGCGGATGAGGTGTGAGCAGGTGTGTTCATGGGTGTCATTGTGATGCAAGCGTGGGAGACCGGGGCAAACCCCGTCAAGACAGGGCCCGACCGATGAGAATCTTTTGGACCTCGGAGGTGCCTTCGTAAATTTGGCAAACGCGCACATCTCGGTAGATGCGCTCCACCGGAAAGTCACTCACGTAGCCATAGCCTCCGTGCACCTGGATGGCATCTGAGCAGACACGCTCGGCCATTTCTGTGGCAAACAACTTGGCCATGGCGGCCTCCTTCAAACAGGGGCGGCCGGCGTCTTTGAGGGCGGCGGCATGCCAGATCATCTGCCGGGCGACTTCGATTTGGGTGGCCATGTCTGCGAGTTTGAACTGCACGGCCTGGTGGTTGAAGATGGTCTGCCCAAAACTGGAACGTTCTTTGGCATAGGACAGTGCGGCCTCAAAGGCCGAACGCGCCATGCCCACCGCTTGCGAGGCAATGCCAATGCGCCCGCCCTCCAAGCCCGACAAGGCGATCTTCAAACCCATGCCCTCTTCGCCCAACAGGCTGGTGGCGGGCACCCGGCAGTTTTCAAACACGATCTGGGCTGTGTCACTGGCGTGTTGCCCCATCTTGTCTTCCAAGCGGGCCACCTGGTAGCCGGGTGTTCGGGTGGGCACCAAGAACGCACTGATGCCGCGTTTG
>RFSP01000199.1 GCA_009923895.1 Betaproteobacteria bacterium
TCCAAATTGACAAGTACAGACGCGGGGGGCACGACGTCGGGCCATCCGTGGTCCTTTTGAGTCAGCCAAATGGGCGTGTGAGACCAGGATGGATGGGGGACCTTTGCGGGGTCATACCGGGCGTGGGGCAAGAATTCGCTGGGCTCAAAAGTCCACAGTGCCGAGTCCAGCTGCGCGCACTCCACCTCGTCGGCCACCACACGCACGCGAGCACCTTGCCGAGACGCTTTTCTCAGCAGACGGCACACGTAAAGCAGCTTGTCTGGAACCCCCAGGTGAAACACCACCATGGTCATCCAAGAACCTCACCCGGCGCGGTTGAGCAAAAACTGAGTCAGCAACGGCACGGGGCGCCCGGTGCCGCCTTTGGCGGCGCCGGACTTCCACGCGGTGCCTGCGATGTCCAAATGGGCCCAAGGGTATTTGGAGGCGAATCGCTTCAAAAACATGGCTGCCGTGATGGAGCCCCCGGGCCGACCGCCCACATTGGCCACGTCCGCGAAATTGCTCTTCAAGCCTTCGTCGTACTCGTCGTCCAGGGGCATGCGCCAGCACAGATCCGCCGTTTGCTCCCCGGAACGCGTCAATTCACCGGCCAATGCTTCGTCGGTGCTGTACATGCCGCTGCGGTGATGACCCAGCGCAATCACACAGGCGCCTGTCAATGTGGCGATGTCAATGACCGCGGCGGGCTTGAATCGCTGTGCATAGGTCAGAGCGTCGCAGAGAATGAGGCGGCCTTCGGCGTCGGTATTGAGGATTTCAATCGTTTGGCCCGACATGCTTTTGACCACGTCGCCTGGCTTGACGGCTCGGCCGCTGGGCATGTTTTCGCACGCCGGAATGAGGCCCACCAGGTTGATCTTGGGTTTGAGCTGCGCGATGGCGCGGAAGGTCCCCAGAACGCTGGCCGCCCCCCCCATATCAAACTTCATCTCATCCATTTCGGCGGCGGGCTTCAGAGAGATCCCCCCCGTGTCAAAGGTGATGCCTTTGCCCACGAGCACCACGGGGGCCGCCTTGGCGCCACCGCCTTGGTATTCAAGCACCAAGAACTTGGGAGGCTGCTCCGAACCCTGGGCCACCGCCAAAAAAGCACCCATGCCGAGCTTTTCGGCGTCCTTGCGCTCCAGCACCTGCGCCTTCAGGCCCCAAGTCTTGGCCAGTTGGCGCGCCTCGAGGGCCAAATGCGTGGGCGTGCAATGGTTGGCCGGACGGTTGGCCAACTCCCGCGCATAGCTCACACCTTCACCCATGGCCACGCCACGTTTGAGCCCCACCTTGCAGGCGGCCTCTTGGCCCGCAGCCACCCGAAAGGTCACTCGCGACAAGCCACTGGGCGCAGGCGCACTGGGTTTGGTGAGCCGGTAACTGTACGTGACCTCCCGGCAGGCCATCACGGCCAATTGGACATGGTCCTGCGTGAGCGCAGGGTCACCCGCCCATGCCACGGTGGCCTGGCGAGAACCGCCCCCTTTGATGAGGGACAACCCCGAGGCCACGGCCTTGGCCACGGCTTTGGGCGATGCGTCGGCACTGACCACGAATACCAAGCGGGTCGCGGCGATGCGAGCCGGCCTGTGCAACAACACCGATTGGCCGGGCTTGAGCTCCAGATCTCCGGCCTCCAAGGCGGCTTCCAGGGCCGATTCCACCGCCCGGTCCAGCCCGTGCGCAGCGCCGGAAGCTTGGAGAACGACCAACAAAGCATCGGTCGCCACTTTGGACAATGAAGAGGCCGTGGTCAATTGCAGGTTGAAGTCCATAATCGAATCCGTGATCGCCAAAAGACATTGAGAAGCCCAGGATGTTATTCGATTCGACCGTTCGCCAGGAAGTGGGACGCAGTTTTGCGGCCACGCTGGTGGTCATCTTGACCGTGGTCATCACCTACATGCTGATTCGCACCCTCGGGCAGGCCGCGGGAGGTGCCGTGGCGCCCCAGGACGTGGTCTTGCTGTTGGGTTACACCTCGTTTGGCTACCTGCCCTTGGTGCTGAGTCTGTCTTTGTTTGTTTCAGTGGTCGTGGTTTTGGGCCGGATGTATCGCGACAGCGAAATGGCCGTGTGGTTTGCGTGTGGGCTGGGATTGCATCGATTCATCCGGCCCGTGCTTTGGACCGCCCTGCCTGTGTGGTTGGTGATCGGCGTTGCCACGCTTTGGGTGTGGCCATGGGTGAATGAGCGCAGTGCCGAGCTGCGGGAGCGCTACCAACAGCGGTCCGATTTGTCACGCGTGACACCCGGTGTGTTTCAAACGTCTGCCGATGGCCAGCGGGTATTTTTCATTGAGCGTGACAGCCCCGATGGATGGGTGGCCCGCAACGTCTTCATCCTGGATGACAACCCCCGCGTGGAAAGCGTGACCTCCGCGAGGATGGGGCACATTGAATCCACGCCCGAGGGCAAGTTTTTGGTGCTGGAGCATGGGCAACGCAGCGAAACTCGCCTGTCCACCCAAGTGCACACCGCGGCCCGTTTCGACACCTACCGTGTCCTTGTGGATGACAAGCGCGTACAAACGGCCCAGGAGCGTCCGCCCAAGGCCATGGCGTCCATGGATCTGATGCGCAGCCACCAAAGCATTCATCATGCAGAGCTGACCTGGCGAGTAGGACTGCTCTTGGCCGCAGGCAACCTGTTGCTGTTGGGCATTGGGTTGGCCTCCACCAATCCCCGTCGCCCCAGCAATTGGAACCTGATCTTTGCCCTTCTGACCTTCATCATTTATCTCAACCTGGTCAATCTCTCACAAGGATGGGTCGCGACCCAAAGGCTCTCCATGGGTGCAGCCCTGGCCTGGATCCACGGTCTGGTCTTTGTGATGGCGCTGTGCCTGTTGTACTGGCGGGATTTTGGGATCGTCTGGACCTCTCGGTGGTTTTACAAGGCCCGGCCATGAAGACCCTGCGCAGGATGTTGTATCGGGAGATCTTCGGGTCGGTGTTGTTTGTGGCCTTGGCTTTTCTGTCTTTGTTTTTCTTCATCGATTTTGTGGAGGAAGTGGGCAGTCGAGCACAGGGCGGCATGACGCTCGCCGCCAAGTCGGTGGCTTTGCTGGTGCCCGGACACCTCTATGAGTTGATGCCCATCTGCGTGTTGATTGGCGCCATCTACGCGCTGGCTCGAATGGCCCAGTCGTCGGAGTTCACCATTCTCAGAACCGGTGGGCTCGGGCCAGGTCGTGCCCTGTGGTTGCTCAGCGTGTTGGGCCTGGCATTTGCTGCAATCACGCTGCTTATTGGCGATTTTGTCGCCCCTCATACCGGTCGAGCGGCGGTCATTCTCAAAGCCGAGAGGCGAGGCGAAGTCCCCTTGGAGCGCACCGGGGCCTGGCTCAAAGAACGCAAGCCCACGGCCCAAGGCGAACACGCCATTTCAGTCAATGTGGGTGGGGTGCGTCCTTCAGGCGAGTTGAAAGCCATTCGGATCTTCGAATTCGATGATCAGCAACGATTGGTTTCACGGCTGGAAGCCGCTCGAGGATGGGTGGGTGCCTCTGGCACTTGGAACTTGATGGACGTGAACCGCGTGGAGTGGCCCGAGGGCCCCTTGGGAGCCGTTCAAGTGCAGACCCTGCCGAGTTTCGAATGGACCACCACCCTCACCCCTTCCGTGGTGTCAGCGGCCGTCCTCCCTTTGGAAACCATGTCCACTTGGGATCTTTGGCAGTACAGCAGCCATTTGTCCGACCAGGAACAAGCGGCGCAGCGCCATGAGTTTCAATTTTGGAAACGCGCCTTGTATCCGTTGGCCTGCATCGTCATGTTGGCGCTGGCCTTGCCCTTTGCGTACTTGCACGCCAGGTCGGGCGGGGTGAGTCTGCGGGTCTTTGGGGGCATTTTGCTGGGCATCAGCTTTGTCCTGCTGAACAATTTGGCCGGACATGTGGGTTTGCTTCGAAACTGGACTCCCTGGATGGCTGCCGCCATTCCGAGCTTGGTTTACCTGGGCTTGTCCCTGGGGGCCTTCTTTTGGCTGGTCCGTTAT
>RFSP01000200.1 GCA_009923895.1 Betaproteobacteria bacterium
CGGTGTCGCACGAGGTGCTGGCTCAACAGATCGCCGCCGAACTCAAGCGCTGGCCAGAGTTGGCTCGCAGCATTGGGATTCAACCGGGCACGGTGTAATTGGCTTTCCTGCCCGGAGCAGCAACCATGCATCACAGGCAAGGGCTGGTCGGTGGATCAGATCAATCGGTACGAACAATGAAAATCTCAATGATCTCCATCGATGTCCCTCGGCCCGCATCACTGGGCCTGACCGTTGTCACTGTGTTGACAAGTGTTGCGTTGACGGCTTGTGGCGGAGGCGGTGACGGCAGCAGCACCACCAACAGTTCCGGCACATCGTCGGGGACCAGCACCACGGGCGTGTTGTGCGACTACAGCAGCAGCGTATTCAACAGCAGCCCGTCGGTGAACGCCACCGCCACAGCCTCTTGGTCATGCACCACGACCACGCGGGCCCTGCAGGCCAATGGGCTCCCCGACCATGCCGTGGGCACATTCCCCAACCCTGGAAACCCCAACACCATCGCGGCGCAGAACATCAAGTTGTCGTTCACCGCTTCTCCTTTGTGGACCAGTACGGCGACGTCGCGAGGAGGCCCCGCAGGCTTCACAGGCGTCATCCTCAACGGTGTTTACATCGATCCCAACACAGCGGGTACCTGTGATAACGCCGGGCTTCGATGCGACTTGGCGCAGGGTACGGGCCCTTGGAATATCGAGGCCCTGGGAGGTGCCTTCAACTTTGGCACAGACAGCAACAATGCCCACGTGCAACCGGGCGGCATTTATCACTACCACGGTGTGCCCGAAGGCTTTGTCACCAAGTTGAACAAGGGCCAGGCCATGACCCTCGTGGGTTGGGCTGCCGACGGCTTCCCCATCTACGCCCGCTATGGCTACACAGTGGCCACCGATGCGACATCTGCCGTGAAAGTCATGCGCGGCAGCTACAGGCTCAAGTCCACGCCTGACGCCAATCGACCAGCGACCAGCCTTTACCCCATGGGCACCTTCAGGCAGGACTACGAATACGTTGAAGGCTATGGCGACCTCGACGAATGCAATGGCCGCACGGGTGTGACACCGGAGTTTCCGAAAGGGGTCTACCACTACTACGCCACCGACACTTACCCCTATCTGCAACGCTGCGTCAAAGGCAAGTTGTGAGTCGTTGGTCAGGCGTCGGGTGGCTTGCCAGGGGAGTAGCCCTGGTCGTCTGCAGCGCGTTGTTGTGGGGGGTACCGGCCAGGGCCCACCTCATCGCTGCGCAGAAGGGGACGCTCAATGTCGTGGGCGACGCAGCATTCTTGGTGCTGTCGGTCCCGGTCTCTGCGTTCCAGGGAGTGGATGACGACGGCGACATGGCTTTGTCCAAGGAAGAACTTCAGACCCATGGCGATGCCATACGCACGCAATTGCTGGCGGGTGTGCAGGTGCGAGGGCCGAAGGGGGCACTTCCCTTGCAGTTGGTGATGGTCGATGTCGCGCCCCCCGACCACACGCCCGAGGCCGCCGCCAGCCAACTGACGGTGTTGGGCCGATTCCAGCTGAGGCCTGCAACCACTCAAGGGCAAGACGTCCCCATCGACGCCGCCCAAGGCCTTTCGCTGCGATTTGGCTTGTTTGGATCGAACCGCGCCGAGCAGCAACAAGACGTGACAATCACGCGCGACAAGGACGTGCAGCAGCTGCGCTTCACGCCTGAGCGCACCACGCAGCCACTGCTGCCCAGTTGGCCGGCGCTGGTGAAAGCGTCGGTCCAAACGGGTGTGATGCAGGTATTCAGTGGGGCCGGCCCTGGGCTCTTGTTGCTGGTGGCAATGGCTTTGTTGGCTGCCGTCTCGATGTGGTTGGCCAGGCGAGCGCTGCAGGGGCGTTGACCAGCGTGCCCATCAAATTAAAAATCCAATGAATCCGACACTCATCAAGCATGCGCAGGTCTCACTGGTTGTGGCATTCATGCAGCTCTGCACAATCAGCGCTCAAGCGGCAGATTTCGTTTCCACCAAACCCACCGCCCGCGTCGAATATTGGCAGCAGCGTCAGGCCACCATCGATGCCCAAGTGGCGGACTCGGCGAGCCTGCCGGCTTTTAGGCTCGTGTTTGTGGGGGACTCCATCACCGATTTTTGGCTGCTGGGAGACGACCCGTGGATTCCGGGTCGCCTTCATGGCCGCAAAGTATGGGACGAGTCTTTTGGCGGTGCCGTGCCGCGCAACCGCGCGCTCAATATCGGCATCTCCGGCGACAGGACCGAGCACTTGCTCTACCGCATCTTGCCCAAGTCACAAGGAGGCCTGGGGCAATTGGATGCTCCAAGTCTGGCACCGGAGTTTTTCGTGCTGATGGTGGGCATCAACAACTCCTACGCACCCGAGATGCCGGTGGCTGACAGTGTGTATGAAGGCGTGGTGGCCGTCATGCGTGCCTTGCATGCGCGCAAGCCGGGCACACGGTTGATATTGCAGTCGATACTGCCCACCTCAGAGCCATCAAGGGACGACACGGTTGTCAAACCAGTGAACGCGCGTCTGGCGGCCTTGGCCAAAAGCCCCGAGTTTGCGAGCTTTACCACCTGGCTCGATCTGTATCCGTCGTTCCTAGACGTTCAGGGCAAACAAGACACTCGATTGTTTCTCGATGGGTTGCACCCGAGCGAGGCGGGTTATGGGGTTTGGCGTGATCGGTTATTGCCCGTTCTGGATTCTGCGCGGGCGAGGGTGCGGTGACCCAATGCCGCCCAGGACAGTCCACCTTACGCCGTCTGTGGAGACCGCGACCAAATCACCGGGTTCTTTCTGGTATCGATGACTCCCCCCGCAACCGCCCCAGGGCACCACTGGTCTCGGTCGTTGGCCTGGATGGCGTTGAGCGCTGGCATCAAGCGCATGTCGGCGTCCATGTAGATGATGGTCTTGACCGATGGGCCCGCGTCGATGGCAAACCCATGACGGGCCATGTTCTCACTGATCTTCACCTCGCTCTCGTCACTGATACCCAGGTTGCGCCCAAAGGCGACGCCTTGGCTGCCTGCGTAAAAGCCCAGCGGCCCCATCTCCGGCGCGACCGCCTGCAAAGGGATCCACACCGTGATGGTGCGGTCACTGTCCAGCGGCCAGTAGTACTGGTCTGCGTGGGCAGGTGTGATGCCGCCACCGGGTTCCTTGTACAAACTTTGGTCGTGATACAGGCGCACGCCACGCACCTCCAGCAAATCGGCAGCGATGCGTGCGAGGCGTTGTCCCATGACAAAGCGTCCCACAAAAGCGCTGTGTTCCCACAAGTTCATCACTTGCAAGAAGATGTGGTCTGTGCGGCGCCGAGAAGGTAGGGGCTGTCGATATCCAGGTCGTCATGGACTGCACGATCCATGGATCTGACCCGAGCATCCGTTGAACGATTCATGGCGATGAACTTCAAAAACGAGTTGATGGGGGATGGGTGCTTATGGATGGTTTCTCATGGCTTGCTTCAGGCCAAGTCTTACCCAAGGCGCCCGATGGAGTCAAAGAAAGCGCAGCCGGATTAAGATGGTCGCTATTCAGACGGGCCACATGACCTGTTGAGTTTTGAATCTGCAAGCAGGAGATACATCATGATCGGTTACACCTGTGTGGGCACCAACGACCTCGAAAAGGCCGTGGCTTTTTATGGCGAACTCCTGGGCTTGCTGGGGGCGAAGCCCTTTTTCAAGAACGACCGAGGGGTGGGTTGGGGCGTGAGCCCCGACAAGCCCATGTTCAGCGTCATGAAACCCTTTGATGGTCAAGTCGCAACAATTGGCAACGGTTCGATGGTGGCGATTGCGGCCACCAACGAGGTGTCCCAGCCCAGTCCCTTGACACAAGGCCAAACCGCCGAGGTGCAAAACGCCCAGGTCAATGTGGCAGAGCCCAACAAACCCATGTTCTTGTTCCAACCAGGCGTAGAACTGCGTCAAATTGTGGATGCGGTTAACCAAATCGGTGCTACACCTTC
>RFSP01000003.1 GCA_009923895.1 Betaproteobacteria bacterium
CTGGTCGTTTTCTTGCGGCGATCCCACCGTCAAGCGCAAGCATTGCGACAACAGAGGGTGCAAACCCGATACGTTTTTCACCAGCACGCCCAGCGCCTTCATTCCCGCGAAAGCTTTGGCGGCGTCGGGCACACGCGCCAGAATCATGTTGGCTTGGCTGGGAAAGGGCCGGACTCCAGGCAGTTGGGCCAACCGGCGCTGAAGAGCCTCTCGCTCCCGCCGAATGTCGGCGGCTTGCTGCGCATAGACCTGCGCATGCTCCAACGCGAACAGGGCCGCTTCGGCATTGAGCACACTCACGTTGAAGGGCGGGCGCAGTTTGTCGAGCTCACCCACCAGTTCTTGGCGCCCCATGAGGTAGCCAATGCGAACACCCGCCAAGCCAAACTTGCTCATCGTCCGCATGAGCAGCACATGGGGATAGCGTCGCAGCCACGGCATGGAATCTTTGGACGCGAAGGGCTGATAGGCCTCATCCATCACCACGAGTCCGCCCACACGACCCACGGCTTCAATGCAAGACTGCACCACCTTCTCGTCCCACAAATTGCCCGTCGGGTTGTTGGGGTAGGCCAAATAAAGCACGGCCGGTTTCTCGGTCTCGATGGCCGATGTCATGGCCGCTTCATCCAACTCAAAGTCGGGCGTGAGTGGCACACCCACAAATCGAAGTCCTTGCAATGCCGCCGAGATGCCGTACATCACAAAGCCCGGCAGGGGTGCCATGAAGACGGCTTGGGGACGGTCACAGGCCAAACTCAGCAGGCTGATGAGCTCATCACTGCCATTGCCCAGCATGAGCGAGCAGCCTTCGGGCATCCCGGCAAAGCGGGCGAGGGCGGCGCGCAGCTCTTCGTTGCGCTCTCCGGGATAGCGGTTGATCGCCACCGCACCCAATCGATCGCCCAGAGCCCGCTGCAACGCGGGCGGGAGACGGTAGGGGTTCTCCATGGTGTCGAGCTTGACCAGGCCCGCGCTGGGTTGCACGGCATAGGCGTGCATGTCTTGGATGTCCTCGCGGATCACCCGCTTCATCGTGGTCTGCAGATCCCACATCATCGCCTCACGCGCCTTTGGGCTTGGAAAGTCGAAACTCGGCCGCCTGGGCGTGCGCCTGCAGCCCTTCGCCATAAGCCAGCTCGGCCGCGATGGGACCCAGCGTTTGTGCCCCATGGGCGCTCACCTCGATCAGGCTGGAGCGCTTTTGAAAGTCGTAAACGCCCAGCGGCGAAGAAAAACGCGCCGTGCCCGAGGTGGGCAAGACATGGTTGGGGCCGGCGCAATAATCGCCCAAGCTCTCGCTCGTGTAGGCCCCTAAAAACAACGCGCCCGCGTGCCGCAGCAAAGGCTCCCAGCGATGGGGCTCACTCGAACTCACCTCCAGATGCTCTGGGGCGATGCGATTGCTGATGTCGCAAGCCTCTTCCATGGAGCGCGTTTGGATCAGCGCACCGCGGCCCTCCAACGATGCCCGAATGACGTCTCGCCTTGGCATGCCCGGCAGGAGCCGCTCCATCTCCTGGCGCACACGCTCCAAATACGCGGCGTCGGGGCTGAGCAAAATGCTTTGCGCCAGTTCATCGTGCTCCGCTTGGCTGAACAGGTCCATCGCCACCCAGTCGGGCGGCGTGGTGCCGTCGGCCAAGACCAAGATCTCGCTGGGGCCGGCAATCATGTCTATGCCCACTTGGCCAAACACCTGGCGTTTGGCACTGGCCACATAGGCGTTGCCAGGGCCGGTGATCTTGTCCACACGGGGCACGGTGGCGGTGCCATATGCCAAAGCGGCGACCGCCTGCGCGCCCCCGATGGTGAACACCCGGTGCGCCCCGGCGAGGTAGGCGGCTGCCAAGACCAGCGGATTGCGCTCGCCGCGGGGCGTGGGCACCACCATGACAATTTCACTCACGCCCGCCACCTGGGCCGGCAAGGCGTTCATCAACACACTTGAAGGGTAAGCCGCCTTGCCGCCAGGCACATAGATGCCCACCCGATCGAGCGGAGTGACCTTCTGGCCCAGCAGCGTGCCGTCGTCATCGCGATAGGTCCAGCTTTGGCCACTGGCCTGAAGTTGACGCTCGTGGTAGCGGCGCACGCGCTCGGCTGCACGCTCCAAGGCCTGCCGTTGCGCGGGCGAGATGAGATCCAGGGCCGCGCGCAAACTGTCGGTGTCCAACTCCAACTCAGACACGCTGGAGGCGGCCAATTCGTCAAACCGCTTGGTGTATTCCAAGACGGCGGCATCGCCCCGTGCACGAACATCCGCCAAGATGCCTCGCACCCGCTCTTCGATGGCGGCGTCGGTTTCTTCGGACCAGTGCAAGACGCGCTTGAACGCGGGCTCAAAATCAGGATCCGAGGTGTTCAAGCGCCGCAAAGCCAAGGTCATGACATGCCCCTGGATTGCACGGCCCTTTCAATGGCCTCCATCACGGCACGCAAAGTCTCTCGCTTGGTCTTGAGAGCCGCTTGATTGACCACCAGTCGAGCGGAGATGTCCATCACCTTTTCCACCTCGACCAACTGATTGGCCTTGAGGGTCCCGCCGGTCGACACCAGATCGACGATGGCGTCGGCCAATCCTGTCAGGGGCGCCAATTCCATGGACCCATAGAGCTTGATCAAGTCCACGTGCACCCCTTTGTCGGCAAAGTGCTGACGTGCCAAATGGGTGTACTTGGTTGCCACTCTCAGGCGGGAGCCCTGACGTACGGCGGCGGCGTAATCAAAGTCACTGCGCACGGCCACACTCAAGCGGCAGCGGGCGATGTTCAGATCCAAAGGGCGGTACAGGCCGGCTTCGCTGTGCTCAAGCAGCGTGTCGAGCCCCGCCACGCCCAGATCAGCACCGCCGTATTGGACATACGTAGGCACGTCGGTCGCCCTGACCAAGACCACGCGCACATCCGATCGGCTGGTGGACAAGATGAGCTTGCGACTCTTCTCTGGGTCTTCGGCGATCTCAATACCGGCCGCACGCAGCAGCGGCAAGGTTTCGTCAAAGATGCGTCCTTTGGACAGGGCAAAGGTGATCATGGGGCAGCGCCTTTACTTCACCCGTTCGATGTCGGCACCCAAGGCGCGCAGCTTGTCTTCCATGCGGTCATAGCCTCGGTCCAAGTGATAGATGCGATCGACCAAGGTCTCACCCTGAGCCACCAGACCTGCAATCACCAAGCTGGCGGAGGCTCGCAAATCGGTGGCCATGACGTGCGCCCCGGACAGCGACTTCACCCCCTGCACCAACGCCGTGTGGCCGTCGATTTGAATATTGGCTCCCAGACGAAGCAGTTCATTGACGTGCATGAACCGGTTTTCAAAGATGGTTTCAGAGACCCTCGAAGCCCCGCTGGCAATGCAGTTCACTGCCATGAATTGGGCCTGCATGTCCGTCGGGAAAGCGGGGTATTCGCTGGTGCGAAAACTCACCGGGCGGGGCTTGCCATCGGCGCGGATGCGGATCCAGTCGGCCCCGGTCTCGATGGTGGCACCGGCTTCGCGAAGCTTGTCCAAAACCGCATCCAGGTGGTCGGGCCTGGCACCTTTCAAGGTGACATCGCCCCCCGTGGCCGCCACGGCGCAAAGGAAGGTGCCGGTTTCGATGCGGTCGGCCACGATGGGGAAAGGCGCCTTGGGGGCGTGGAGCCGGTCCACACCTTGGATGCGGATTTGCCGCGTGCCGTGCCCTTCAATTTTGGCGCCCATGGCAATGAGCAGTTCGGCCAGGTCGGGGATCTCGGGCTCCTGGGCGGCGTTTTCGAGCACCGTCTCTCCTTCGGCCAAGGTGGCTGCCATGAGGAGGTTCTCGGTGCCGGTGACCGTGACCATGTCGGTCGTGATGCGCGCACCCCGCAACCGCGTCGTCTTGGCAATGATGTTGCCTCGCTCGACCGTGATCTGCGCCCCCATGGCCTGCAGACCTTTGATGTGCTGATCCACGGGTCGCGATCCGATGGCACAGCCCCCCGGCAGCGACACAATGGCCACGCCAAATCGGGCCAACAGGGGGCCAAGAACCAAAATCGACGCGCGCATGGTCTTGACCAGCTCATAAGGCGCCACCGGGTTGTTGACGGGACCGGCATCGACAATCACTTTGTGATCTGGCCCCGTGGGTGCCTCAGCGGTGGCCCCCATTTGCCGCAAGAGCTTCAAGGTGGTGGACACGTCCATCAACTTGGGCACCCGCGTGAGGGTCACCGGTTCGGCGCACAGCAAGGCCGCGCACAGCTCGGGCAGGGCGGCATTTTTGGCGCCGGCGATGGAGATTTCCCCTTGAAGGCGTTGGCCGCCGCGAATGATGAGTTTGTCCATAGGGCTTGGGGTGGCACCTCTGGGCAGATCAGCAGGACGCGCCACCGGGGTGCGCCACCGCCACCCGCCGCTAGGCGCGGGGGGTGTCAGTGGTGGTGATGTGCCGGTGAGGCGGGTGAGGCCGCGAATTCGGCGGGGGTGAGCGTCTTCATCGACAAGGCGTGGATCTGCTCGCGCATTCTATCGCCCAGAGCAGCATAGACCCGTTGATGGCGGGCCACCCGGCTGCGACCTTCGAATTCCAGGGAGACAATGGTTGCGAAAAAGTGACGCCCATCGCCTTCCACCTCCAAATGGGAGCAGTTCAGGCCCGCGGCAATGAATTGGCGAACATCAGCGGCAGTGGGTTCAGACATGAAGAGGATTATCCGCCAGCTTGGCTTGCACCCGGCTCGGCTTGGGCCTCAGCTGCGGATTTTGTAGCCCGATTTGAGCAAAGACAGGGCCAAGGCCGACACGCCCACAAAGCTCAGACCCACCACGCCAAAGCTCAACCAAGGAGAGACATCCCCCATGCCGAAAAAGCCCTGGCGAAAACCATCGATCATGTAGAAGAAGGGGTTGAGGTGGCTGATCCCTTGCCAAAAACCGGGCAAGGAATGGACCGAATAAAAGACCCCGGACAAAAAAGTCATGGGCATGATGATGAAATTCTGGAACGCGGCCAGCTGGTCGAATTTTTCAGCCCAAAGACCGGCGATCAGCCCGAGCGTTCCCAAGAGGGCCGAGCCCAACCCTGCAAACACCAGCACCCACAGGGGCTGTGCAAATGGGGGCCAGGCGAACCACACCGTCACCACCAGCACACCCAGGCCCACCACCAGCCCGCGCACCATGGCGGCCCCCACATAGGCCACAAACCACGCATGGTGCGACAAAGGCGACACCAACAAGAAGACCAAATTGCCAGTGATCTTGCTCTGAATGAGCGACGAGCTCGTGTTGGCGAAGCTGTTTTGCAGCACACTCATCATCACCAAGCCAGGGATCAAGAAGGTGGTGTAGCCCACACCTGGGTACACCTGCACCCGGTCCTCCAGCACATGTCCAAACACGAGCAGGTACAGCACCGAGGTCAGAACTGGCGCTGCCACCGTTTGGAACGACACCTTCCAAAATCGCAAGACCTCCTTGCGAAACAAGGTGCCGGCACCCGTGAGCGCGTGACGCCGAACAACGGGGGTCATGCCTGAGCTCCTTGCATGATGGTCAGGAACACCTCTTCCAAGTCGGTGCGACCCAACTCCAAGTCCTCGATGTCAACCTGGGCCACACGCAAGGTGGTCAACAGCTCCTCGACTTCCCTCGCATCGCGGGCCGCCAGTTGGACGATGCGGCCGGTGACTCTGGCGCGTGGCAGCAGCGCAGCCGGCAAGGCGGCATCGGTCTTGAATCGCAGCAGGGTGTGAGCCGTGCCCGCCAACAGCGAAGACGTGCGGTCCAAGGCCACGACGCGGCCCGACTTGAGCATGGCAATACGGCCGCACAGGGCCTCGGCTTCTTCCAGGTAATGGGTGGTCAACAACACGGTGTGCCCTTCCCGGTTCAGACGTGCGATGAACTTCCACAGGGTCTGACGCAGCTCCACGTCCACACCCGCCGTGGGCTCGTCCAGCACGATGACAGGCGGGCGATGGACCAAGGCTTGGGCCACCAACACCCGCCGCTTCATGCCGCCAGACAACTGCCGCATATTGGCATCGGCCTTGTCGGACAGCCCCAATTTCTGGAAGTTCACGTCATCGAGGGCTTGGAAATCACCCCGCAATCCGTGAAAGGTCTTGCTGACGTTTTTAAATTCAATGGCGGGCATGGGGGACGATTGTAGGCACCCGCTTTGGGTGGCCCGGTTCAAGCTCGCTGGAACCCCACCGAAGCGCGCATCAGACTGCGGGTGTATTCGGCACTCACCCGATGGGCTGCCAGATCGGCAGCGGACACCACTTCAACCATTTGGCCGCGCTGCATCACCAGCAATCGTTCACACAGGTGGGTGACCACGGCCAGGTCGTGGCTGACCATCACAAAGGTCAGCCCTTTTTGACGACGCAAGGTCTCCAGCAGGTTCAAGACCTCGGCTTGCACCGACGCGTCCAGCGCCGAGGTGGGTTCGTCCAAGAGCACTACCTGCGGCTCCAGAATCAAGGCGCGCGCAATGGCCACCCGCTGCCTTTGACCGCCGGAGAGTTGATGCGGGTAGCGAAAGCGAAAGCCTGCCCCCAGGCCCACATCGTCCAACGCCTGTTCGATGCGTTGCTCGGCTTGGTCAAACCCATGAATGGCCAAAGGCTCCGCCAACATGCGGTCCACCGTCTGACGCGGATGCAGCGACCCATACGGATCCTGAAACACCATTTGAACCTGGCGACGAAACGCCTGAGTGGCGGGCGCTGGCAGCCCCGGCGCGCCCGTCAGCGAGACGCTGCCCCGCGCCAGAGGGACCAAACCGCATATGGCTCGCAAGACGGTGCTCTTGCCAGAGCCCGACTCCCCCACGATGCCAAAGCTCTCGCCTGGTGCCACGTCAAGACTCACGGCATCGACCGCCACAAAGTCTCCAAACGTGACTCTGACTTCGTTCAGGCTCAATCCCCTCATTGCGCCCACTCCGCTCGTCGATCCAGCGTGGGCAAGGGGTGCCGCGGCTCGCCCAGGCGAGGCAGGCACTCCAGCAGACCCTGGGTGTAAGGGTGACGGGCATGCGCCAAGTCAGCGGCCGCGACTTCCTCGACGATGCGGCCGGCATACATCACCAGCACCCGATCGCAAAAAGACGAGACCAACCTCAGGTCATGCGATATGAAGATCAAGCCCATGCCGCGTTCGGCCACCAGGCGGTCCAAAATGCTCAGCACCTCCAGCTGCACCGTGACGTCCAATGCCGAGGTGGGCTCATCGGCGATCAGCAACTGCGGCTCGGCAATGAGCATCATGGCAATCATGGCGCGCTGACCCATACCACCGGACACTTCGTGGGGGCACAAGTCAAACACCCGGCGAGGGTTGTCGATTTGGACTGCGGCCAGCGCGTCCAACGCGCGTTCGCGGGCGTGCCGCGAAGAGACCGATTGGTGACGCTGCAAGGTCTCCACAATCTGGGCCCCGATCGACATCACGGGGTTGAGCGAGAACTTGGGGTCTTGCAACACCATGGCCATGCGCCGCCCTCGCAATTGGCGTCGCTCGGTCTCACTGCATCGCAGCAGGTCCACATCGCCCAAGGTGAGGCGCTCGGCCTGGACGCGGCCGCCAGGCGCCGTCAACCCCATGATGGCGCGTCCCGTCTGGCTCTTGCCAGAACCCGACTCTCCCACCAGGCCCAAGCGTTCTTGGCCCAAGGAAAATGACACGCCGCGCACCACCTCGGCAAGCCCGCCTTGTCGCGACGGATAAGTCACTCGAAGGTCTTGAACCTCGAGCAAAGATGGGGTCACGCCGTGGCGGGTTTCCATGGTCCTGGCTTTTGCTTATTCTCTATTTGACGGACTTGGGGTCGAGCGCATCGCGCAGGCCGTCCCCCAAGAGGTTGAATGCCAAACTCACCAGAAAAATGGCCACGCCCGGTGCCGCAGCCACCCACCATTGATCGAGTACAAATTGGCGACCATTGGCAATCATGGCGCCCCATTCGGGTGTGGGGGGCTGTGCACCCAAGCCCAAGAATCCCAAGCCTGCGGCCGTCAAAATGATGCCGGCCATGTCCAGCGTCACCCGCACGATCACCGACGACAGACACAAGGGCATGATGTGTCGCAACACGATGCGCCAAGGGCTCGCTCCGATGAGCTGAACCGCCAAGATGTAATCGGCCTGACGGATGGTGAGCGTCTCAGCGCGTGCAATGCGCGCATAAGGAGGCCAAGACGTGATGGCGATGGCGATCACTGCGTTTTCTATGCCAGGCCCCAATGCAGCGACAAAGGCCAAAGCCAATATCAGGCGGGGAAAGGCCAAGAAGATGTCGGTCACGCGCATCAGCAGGCCGTCGACCCACCCTCCGGCATAGCCCGCCACGGTGCCCACGACCAAACCGATGGGGGCCGCCAACACGGCCACCAACAACACCACGTACAGCGTGATGCGGGCACCAAAAATCAGGCGGGACAAGATGTCACGGCCTTGGTCATCGGTGCCCAAGAGATGCAGGGCTGAAGGCGGAAGCAGGCGCTGCGTAGCCAAATCGCCCACCGTGGGGGAGTAAGGGGCCAACCAAGGAGCCAGCGCCGCCACAGCCACCAGCGCAGCCACTATGGTCAGACCCACCACCGCCAAGCGGTTGCGCGAAAAGGTCAGCCACCCCGCATAGGCGCGGCCCAAAGCGGCTTGTCGGCGCGAGCTCGGCCGCTCTGAGAGCAGCCAAGCCTTCCAGCCCAACGCCTGCGTTGGCGATGAAGTTGGTGCATTCATGAGCGTGCTCTTGTTCGGGGATCCAGGATGCGATAGAGCGCATCGCTCAGGAGGTTCAGCCCGATGAAGATGGTGCCCACCACGATCGTGCCTCCGAGCACGGCATTCATGTCTGCGTTTTGCAAGGAGTTGGTGATGTACAAACCCAAGCCCGGCCAGGAAAAGACCGTCTCGGTCAGGACCGACCCCTCCAGCAAGCCCGCATAAGACAAGGCCACGACGGTGACCAAAGGCACCATGGCGTTGCGCAAGGCGTGTCGCCAGATGATGCGAGCCTCACTCAAGCCCTTGGCCCGAGCGGCCACCACATACTCTTGCGACAGCTCATTGAGCATGAACGAGCGCGTCATGCGACTGATATAGGCCATAGAGAAATAACCCAGCAGGCTTGCAGGCAGTACCAGGTGACTCAAGGCATTGCCAAAGGCCTCCCATTCGCCCGCAAGGGCCGCATCCAGCAAGAGCAAGCCGCTGGCGCGGGGCACCGAATACTCAAAAGCCACATCGATGCGACCGGGCCCTCCAACCCAACCGAGCTTGGCATAAAAAAGCACCAATGCCATCAAGCCCAGCCAAAACACGGGAATCGAATAACCCATGAGCCCCATCACGCGCACCGCATGGTCGGCAGCCCCACCACGACGGACGGCCGCCCACACGCCCAAAGGAATGCCCAAGCCGGCGCCAATCAAAATGCCGCAGGTGGCGAGCTCCAAGGTGGCAGGAAAGGTTTTCAGGATGTCTTGTGCCACCGAGTTGGACGTCAACACCGAGGTGCCAAAGTCGCCGTTGAGCGCCTTCTGTACATACAGGCCAAATTGCACCACCAGCGGCTTGTTCAGCCCCAACTCCTCACGCACGCGTTGCACCACGTGCTCCGGTGCACGATCGCCCACAATGGCCAAGGCCGGATCCACCGGGATCACGCGTCCGATGAAGAACGTGACCGCCAGCAGACCCAGATAGGTCAAGACCACCACGGCGAGCCCACGGCCCGCCGCGTTGGCAGTGGCAACCCAGCGAGGCAAGGCTGTTAGCGCTTGCTGACGTTAAACATGAAGGTGGAGTCTGAGGTCGGGCCGATCTTCAGGCCATCCACATTGGCACGAACACCGGCCACTTCGGTTTGCTGGTAGATCATGACAAATGGACTGGCATTGCGGAACTCGGCCTGGATCTCTTGGTACATCTTGGCCCGCTTGGCGCCATCGCGCTCCATGGCCGCCGCGTCAGCCTTTTTGGTCAGCTCAGGAATGTCCCAGGAATTGCGCCAAGCCAGCGGTTTGCTCTTGGCATCATCGGCGTTGTTGGGGTTGCGCGCGAAGGTGTCGGCATTGGTGTGCGGATCCCAATAATCGGCGCCCCAATTGCCAATGTAGATGTCGTGCGTGCGAGCACGGTACTTGGTGAGCGTTTGCTTGCCATCGCCTGGCAAGATTTCCAGCTCAATGCCGGCTTGTTTGAAGGTTTGTTGAATGGCCTCGGTGATCCCCTGAATCGGTTGCACCGTGCGCATGTCGATGGTGACTTTGAACCCGTTGGGCACTCCGGCCTTGGCCAAGAGGGCCTTGGCCTTGGCCACGTCCAGCTTGTAGGGCTTGTCCTTGGACGCACCCAACAGCCCGATGGGCAAGAAGTTTTGGTGTACGACGCCGATGTTTTTGATCAGCGTCTTTCCAATGGCATCGTAGTCCACCAGCCATTTGAAAGCCTCACGCACTTCGGGCTTGGCCAAGACCGGGTTCTTTTGGTTCAAGCTGAAGTAGGTCACCGTGCCCTTGGGAGTGGAGGTGGTCTTGATTTCCTTGTTCCCTGCCAGGGCCTCCAGGTCTTGGGGGCTCAAATTGCGAGCGATGTCCGCATCACCTTTTTCCAGCAACAAGCGCTGGGTGGCCGGCTCCTTGACGTGGCGGTAAATCACTCGTGCCAGCTTGCTCTTGGTGCCGTGATAGTTTTCATTGCGCTCGAGAGTGACGATTTCGTTGGCGCGCCACTCGCGGATTTTGAGTGGGCCCGATCCGGCGAAATTGGTCTTCAGCCAGGCATAGCCCATGTCGCCATTGGCCTCTTTGCTCATCAAAAGCTTCTTGTCCACGATACCGGCGACGTTGGCCGTCAAGCAGTTGTAGACCAGGGTGGGGGCGTAACCCTTGTCGGTCTCGATCGTCAGGGTCAAGGGGCCGGTCTGTTTGACCTTGTCTTTGACGTTGTCCTTGGTCAACCCAAACTGCGTCAGGATGAAGGCCGGCGTTTTGTCCAAGATCACCGCACGTTGCAGCGAGAACACCACGTCTTCGGCCGTCAGCGGGTTGCCCGATGCGAACTTGAGGTTGGGTTTGAGCTCAAACGTGTAGGTCAGGCCGTCGGCAGACACCTTCCAGGTCTTGCCAGATCCGCCACCAGCTTGGAGGGGTCGTTGACGTCGTAGCGCAGCAAGCGTTCATAGCCGTTGCCCATGAGTTCGCCCGCAGAGATCTCAAAGGCCTCGGCCGGGTCCAAAGAAATGATGTCGTCAAAGGCGGATGCCACCACCAGGGTGTCCTTGGGAGTGGCGGCCTGGACATTCCAGGCCGCGGCCAAAAGTGCCGCCAAAGAGGTCATCGCCAATGCACGACGGGACAAATGAAAAGTGGAGGTCATGATCAATTTCCTGGGGTTGTGGACACCAAAGTCTGCAATGTAACGAATTCTGCCGACGCTTGGGTTGCGGCAGGTCTGCGGCGACTTGCCGTCAGGACTTTTGGCCCTGGGCCAGCAGGCGATCGAGATTTTGCGTGATTTGCGTCTCGATGGCAGGCGCAAACGCTGCCATCAAGAATCCCAGGTTCGCTTTGAGTTCAAACGCCTCGGCCGTCACGAGCAAGGTCCCCGACACGCCAGAGCGCGAAAATGAAATCGCGTCTTGCGAATCTGAGGACTTGAGCTCGCATTTCATGGCCCATTGGGTTTGCGCCTCGTCCATCCAAACGGCTGCCACTTGGCGTGCCCGCTCCAGACCCAAGGCATGAGAGCGACGAAGATGCAAGGTGGTCAAGGCAATGGTTCTCCAGAGACGGTGGGGGTGAGAGGCTCAGCAGACCGACGCAGCATTTCTCGGCGACGCTCATCGCTCAGTTGGGCCCAACGCCGAGCGGCTTCATAAAATTTTTCGAAATCTCGCCCCGAGGCATCAAACAAGCTCAAAAACGCGCTCACACCGTCATCGTAGCTGCTTTGCAGCGCCAAGGCCGCGTTGTTCAGCTGACTCGGCGCAATGTCGGGATGCCGAGATCGGAACTCTGCCAACACCCGGGCTTTGGCTTGCCGACGATCGTCCTCGCCGATCGGGCGGCCATACACCTCCCGCAACAGGTCCCTCAGGTCTCGCAAAGCGCGCTGCTGCTGGACGCGGCGAGGGTCTGATGGAGGTGAACCTTCCCGACCATTGAATTGCCACCAACGCCTCACGCCCAAGCGCTCCACCGCGGTGGCGAAAGACTCATTGAAGGCCGTGTCCCCAGGCACAAACACCACCGGGTGCGCCATTTCATGAAACATCAATCGCGCCAAAGACGCCTCATCCCAGAACAAGAAGGTGTCCAGCAGCGGGTCACCTCCGAGCCAATCGGTCTTGCCCAAGGTGGAGTACGCCGGCACGTCAGCCACATGAACTTCCCAGCCTTGAAGGCGCAATGACTGCGCGTAGTCCAAGGCGGCCTGCCGGTCAAAATACCCTCGATAGGCCACACATCCCACCACAGGAAAGCACCAGGTCTTCAATTCCAAAGACAGCTCAGGCGCGGCCACCACGTTCCAAACGACCGCAGGGCGCCCCAGAGGTGCGTACTGTCGAAAGCTCGCGTGGTCCGGCAGCCGCAGTTCTTGAACGGCAAAGGTTCGCAAGCGCTTGGCGAGTTCCAGCCGTTGTCTCAGGGGCTGCGAGGTGGAGGGGTCTGCCAGCCAAGCATCCACCGGGCGCGCTTTGGAAATCACGTCCACATGCCCCGCCACCGACTGGGCCAAATAACCCACGGCGCACCCGGGCAAAACCACCATCGCCAAAACGGCAATCGCAGCGGCAGCGCAGGCAGACCACCTGCGGCCCCGCATGACCGCGCACCCCATGGTCAATTCAAGGCCTGACCTCGGGACCCTGTGGAGCTCATGGGTGCCGGGCGCACATCGACCAAGCAGTCATAAAAGGCTGCGGCCTCACCCAAATCGGTCAACTGCTGATGAGTGAGTTCGTTGACGTTGGTGCCCTCCAGGCCCAGCTTGCGCCACCAGACGCCGAATCCGATCACCACACCCGGCCGCGCACGGTCGCTGACTCGCGCTTTGCAGCGATAGCGACCTCGGTCGTTGAACACCTCCACCTGCGCCCGGTCGCTCACCCCGCGGGTCTTCGCATCGACCGGATGAATTTCGAGCCACGGCTCCCCTTCGATATCACGCAGGCTTTGGACGTTGACAAAGGTGGAGTTGAGAAAATTGCGCGCTGGTGGAGAAATCATCGCCAGAGGAAAGCGTGCCGCCAACTCGGGGCTCGCGGCGGCGCACTCGTAGTTCGGGATGTAGTCGGGTACCCCCACCCCAGGGGCAGTCACCCGAGCTTTTCCATGCGGTGTGGGAAAGCCGCCTTGGGCAAAGGGCAAATCAGGCACCGGGAATTTGACCCAGCCTTTGGACGACAGCGCTTCAAAATCAATCACCTCCGGCCGAAACGCCATGCGGGCCAGGTCATGGTCAGAGTCCAAGAAGCAGGGGTCATCAAAGCCCATGCGCCGCGCCAGGGCGCGAAAGATTTCGGTGTTGGGCTTGGCCTGTCCCACAGCCGGGATGGCCGGATGGTTGATCAGCGCATAGGTGTGTCCATAGCTTTTGTGAACGTCCAAATGCTCCAGCTGGGTGGTGGCCGGCAGCACGTAATCTGCCAAATCGGCCGTGTCGGTAATAAAGTGTTCAAGCACCACCGTGAAGAGGTCCTGCCGCTGGAAACCAGCCACCACCCGTCGCGACTGAGGAGCCACCGCCACCGGGTTGCTGTTGTAGACCACCACGGCATCAATCTTGGGGCCAAACTCTGGTGAGGTCTCCCTGAGCAAGTCGTCACCCACCGTGCTCATGTTCAACAGCCTGGGCATGGGGGTAGGCATCAGATCGGGACGCTCCAATGCAGCGCTGTTCACTGCCGGACCGCCCCATCCTGAAGCGGACAGCAGCATGCCGCCACCCTTCACGCGCCAAGCGCCCACCAGGCACGGCAACAGGGCCACCAGACGCACGGCATTGCCCCCACCATGGGCGCGTTGCATGCCGTAGTTCAACCGGATGGCGGCCCCGGCCGTGGTGCCATAGTCGCGAGCCAAAGTCCGCACCTCGTCGGCAGAAATGCCGCAAACCTCGGCCGCACGTTCGGCGGGCCATTGCAAGGCTCGCTCACGCAACTCAGGCCAGCCGTCTACGTGATGGTTCAGGTAGTCGTGATCCAGCCAATCATTCACGATCAACTGGTGCATAAGCCCCAGTGCCAGGGCCCCGTCGGTACCTGGCAGCAGGGCAATGTGCTGGTGACATTTGTCGGCCGTTTCGGTGCGGCGGGGATCGATGCACACGAGTTTGGCTCCGGCGCGCTTGGCCGCCTGGGCAAAAGCTTTCGCCTTGCACCAATCCCATGGTGCCCGCGTAGCTGTAGGGCATGATGGCTTGAGGATCGATCGCAGCAATGGCCGAAAGACGGCGTGCAATGTCATCCAAGGCCTCATCCCATGACACCGGCTCAAACTGCGGCGGGGTGGACGCCCCCTTGGGCGAGATGCGCTTCAGTGGGGTCAGCACTCGCTCGGGATGGTAGGTGCGCTCCGCGTAGCGGCTGACCTTGGTGCACAAGGCGCCGTGGGTGGGCGGGTGGTCTGGATCGCCTTGAATTCGAATCACTCGTCCGCCCTGCACGGTAACCTGCATGGCACAGGTGTCGGGGCAGTCATGCGGGCAGGCTGCCCGAACCATTTGAGGAGGTGAAACGGAGTCCATGACTCGCACTTTGCCATAGCCTGGGCACGGCGGAGCAAGAAGGCTTAGGATGTCGGCATTGACAACATGGAGTCACGGGTTTGCCCGGGTGGAGACTTTCCAGGCTGACCCTTTCACCCCTCGACCGCCCAAAAGGTTTTCACATGAAACTGATTGAATCCATTTTGGCTGACGCGTCTGCCATCGCTTCAGTTCGACGTGACATTCACGCCCACCCGGAGCTGTGTTTCAAAGAAGAACGCACCGCCGATCTGATTGCCAATGCGCTCACCGCATGGGGCATCCCCATCCACCGCGGATTGGGCACCACCGGCGTGGTGGGCATCGTCAAGAACGGCAACTCTTCCAGAGCGGTGGGTCTGCGTGCCGACATGGACGCGCTGCCCATGACCGAACTCAACACCTTTGCCCATGCCAGCAAGTTTCCTGGTCGTATGCACGCCTGCGGTCACGATGGTCATGTGGCCATGCTGCTGGCCGCAGCCCGTCACTTGTCACGCCATCGCAACTTTGACGGCACCGTGTACCTGATTTTTCAGCCCGCCGAAGAAGGCGGTGCCGGTGCGCGCGAGATGATGCGTGATGGTCTCTTTGAGAAGTTCCCCATGGAGGCGATCTTTGGCGCTCACAACTGGCCGGGCATGAAGGTCGGACAGTTTGCGCTCAAAGCGGGCCCGGTCATGGCGTCAAGCAACGAATTCAAAATTGTCATTCGCGGCAAGGGGTCTCATGCGGCACTGCCTCACAACGGCATCGATCCAGTCCCCATCGCCTGCCAGATCGTGCAAGGCTTTCAGACCATCATCACCCGCAATCGCCGCCCTGTAGATCCTGGGGTCATCTCGGTGACCATGATCCACGCGGGATCGGCCACCAACGTGGTGCCTGACACCTGCGAGTTGCAAGGCACGGTGCGCACCTTCACCCTGGAGTTGCTGGACGTGATCGAAAAGCGCATGCAAGAGGTGGCCGAGCACACCTGCGCCGCACACGGAGCGACCTGTGAATTCACGTTCCAGCGCAACTATCCGCCCACCATCAACCATGTGGCCGAGACCGAATTCACGCGCAGTGTGCTGGAAGACATTGTGGGCAAAGAAAACGTGCTGGAGTACGAACCCACCATGGGCTCTGAAGACTTCAGCTTTTTCTTGCAGGAGAAGCCCGGCTGCTATTTCCACATCGGAAATGGAGACGGCTCTCACCGCGACGGTGGTCATGGCTTGGGTCCGTGCATGTTGCACAACGCCAGCTATGACTTCAACGACGACCTGATTCCCCTGGGAGCCACCGCTTGGGTCCGTCTGGCCGAGGCTTGGCTCAAAGCGCCGCGCGCCTCATGAATGATCGAGGGGCACGTGCATGCCCGCCCCAGGAGAACGTGTGACCGACGTGACCGCTCATTTCTCGCAAACCTACGCTCAGGCCCGGCAAAAATTCCTTGAGGCGTCTGCGCAAGCCGGCCTGGATGTGCAGTCGCACCGGCATCCGCTGCGCGGACACGACGGCGAAGAATTGGCCATGGACGTGGCGCGTCTGGGCGACCCGCATGCCCACAGTGTCTTGATTTTGTCCAGCGCCTGCCACGGCGTCGAGGGCTACTGCGGATCTGGCATTCAAGTGGGACTGCTGCACGACTCGGATTGGATGGACACCGCAAGAAGGCTCGGCGTGGCCGTGGTGTGGATCCATGCCCTGAACCCCCATGGGTTTTCCTGGTGGCGCAGGACCACGCACGAAAACGTCGACTTGAATCGAAACTTCGTGGACTTCTCCCAGCCTTTGCCACGCAATGTCGAATACGACGCCATTGCGCATGCGGTGGTGCCTGACGTGTGGCCACCGCCGGCCGAGAGCGAAGCTCTTTTGTACGCTTACGCATCCGCCCATGGCGAACGCGGGTTGCGTGCGGCCATCAGCAATGGCCAACATCACCACCCCCAGGGCCTCTTCTATGCAGGACAAGCCCCCACGTGGAGCCATCTGACCTTGCGTCAGGTCTTGCGCGAGCATGCGCGCCAGTGCGCCAAGCTCGGATGGATTGACTTTCACACAGGCTTGGGGCCTTGCGGCGTGGGAGAGCAGATTTTCGCTGGCCGTGACGACGCTGACGAACTGCAACGTGCCCGACGCTGGTGGGGGCCCAAAGTGACTTCCATCTTTGATGATTCCTCGGTTTCAACCCAAGTGCGCGGCACCATCGGCCACGCGGCTTACGAGGAGGCTCCTCAAGCGGAAGTGACCGCCATGGCCCTTGAATATGGCACACAAGCTCCAGACGCGGTGATCAGCGCCTTGCGGGCAGACCAATGGATGCAAAATCATCCTGATCGCGCAAGCCCCCAGCGTGACGCCATTCGCCAGCAACTGCGCGATGTGTTCTATGTAGATACCAACGACTGGAAGGCAAAGGTCTTTGCGCAAGGGCGCGAGGCCGCGCAGCAAGCCCTCATGGGCCTCGCCAGACTGGCCTGACTCACGAGACCAGCCAGCCGGTCGCCTGCAACTGCACTTTGACCGCCGGTGCGTCCGTGAAGTGCACGGCCTGCCATCCGTGTTGCTGCGCCGCTTGGATATTGCCCACGTGATCGTCAATGAACACCGTCTTTGAGGGGTCCAAGCCAAACCGTCGGTCGGCCAGTTCAAAGATTTCCCGCGCGGGCTTCATCAAACCCACCCGACCCGAAAAGATGCCATCCTCAAAGTGGCGCAAGAACGCGTTGTCACGCTCCAGCGCATCGGCATAGGGTTTGGGCATGTTGGAAAGAAAGTAAAGCCGGTGTCCGGCCACCCTGAGCTGTTCCAACAAATCGAGCGTGGGGCGCTGCGGCTGGAGATGGCCGGGGATGGCGTCGATGACGGCCCTGACTTGCGACACGGGCGCCGCGATGCGATGCGCGATGCGCTGCGCGAGCGCGACTTCATCCACCTGACCCAGGTCAAACTGGGCCCAATCGCTTTGCGGGGTGAAGCTCTCAAAGATGCGAGCCGCCAAGTCCTTGGCTGCCGACTCGTTGGGGGCCAATTCAGGCACCACCTGTTGCAACAGCTCAAAGGGGCGCCACTGAAACAGCACCGCCCCAAAGTCAAAGATGACAGAGCGCTCCACGCCGTTCATGTCTGCAAGCGACGAATCAGCCCAGCGGTGGAGGCATCCAGCCCAGCGGTATCCCCCGAGTCCATGCGTGGCAACAAGTCATTGCAAAGCGCTTTGCCCAGTTCCACTCCCCATTGATCAAAGGAGTTGATGCCCCAAAGGGCTCCACTGGTCCAGACCCGGTGCTCATACATGGCGATCAAGGCGCCCAATGAGCGGGGCGTCAACGACTCCAGCACCAAGGTGGTACTGGGTCGATTTCCGGGAAACGTCCGGTGTTGGGACAACACCGCACGGTCAAATGAAGCGGCCGCCGTCGGCACCTTGTCCGTCATGGCCTCTGGGGCTGTTTTGCCTTTCATGAGCGCTTGGCTTTGGGCCAAACAATTGGCCAGCAGTTTGCGATGGAGATCAGACAGTCCGTGAGCCGCACGCCGCACCGCAATGAACTCCACGGGGATCACATCGGTGCCTTGGTGCAACATCTGAAAGAAAGCGTGCTGCCCATTGGTGCCGGGCTCGCCCCACACCACCGGGCTGGTGGCAAAAGGCAAACGTTGTCCCGCCATGTCCACTTGCTTGCCATTGGACTCCATCTCCAATTGCTGCAGGTACGCGGGCAATCGCTTGAGGCCCTGGTGATAAGGCGCCACACTGCGCGATGAAAACCGATGAAAGTTTCGATACCAGACGTCCAACAACCCCAGCAGCACAGGCAGGTTGTGGGGCAGCGGCGTGTTTGCAAAATGCCGGTCCATGGCGTGTGCGCCATCCAGCAGGGCTCGGAAGTTCTCGGGGCCGATGGCGATGGCGATGGGCAGACCAATGGCGCTCCACATGGAATAGCGTCCACCCACCCAGTCCCAAAAGCCAAAGGTGCGCGTGATGCCAAATGCGGCGGCCGCTTGCAAATTGGTGGTCACCCCCACAAAGTGTCGGGCCCGATCCACACCCCCTTGCGCATCAAACCAGTCGCGGGCGGCGTGCGCATTGGCCATGGTCTCCTGGGTGGTGAATGTCTTGCTGGCAATGATGAACAGCGTTCGCTCGGGGTGCAGTTGGCGCAACACCGGCGTGAGGTCATGGCCATCCACGTTGCTGACGAAATGAAAACGCAGTTGCCGATGCGCAAAAGCATCCAAAGCAGGAACGGCCATTTGAGGGCCCAGGTCAGACCCTCCAATCCCAATATTCACCACATCGGTGATGCCGCTGCGCTCGGTGTCACGCACCTCTTGGGCAAATGCCAGCATGGCGTCCAGCACCTCGTGCACTTGATGGGCATGAGGCCCTTCACCCCTGGGGGCTCTCAGGGCGGTGTGCAGGACCGCCCGTCCCTCGGTCGCATTGACAGGATCACCTGCCAACAAGGCGTCTCGCCGCTCAGACAGGCCGCACTCGAGCGCCAGATCCAGCAAAAACGTCAACGTCGCTTTGTCCAACAGGTTCTTTGAAAGGTCTGCAAAGATTTCAGGCGCCTCAAAAGACAGCGCCTCAAAGCGGGAAGGGTCTCGATCAAACGCTTCACGAAGATCGAATTCGCGGCCGTGGGCTTCAAAGTGCCCAGCCAACGCGGCCCAAGCCGTTGTCCGATCGCAGCGGGGATAGTGATTCACGCGGGCACCTTCAAGCTTGCAACGCTTCAATCATGCGGTCGAGCTTGATCGCATCCGCGGCAAAAGCTCGAATCCCTTCGGCCAATTTCTCGGTGGCCATGGCGTCTTCATTCAAAGCCCAACGAAAGCCCGCCTCATCGAGCGTGATGCGGTCCACAACAGCATGGCGAGCAGCCACGGGGTCCAGCGCGCGGGTCAAGGGCTCATCACTCGATTGCAAAGACGCCAGCAAGTCTGGGCTGATCGTCAACAGGTCACAGCCCGCCAGCGCTTTGATCTGACCCACGTTGCGAAAACTCGCACCCATGACTTCGGTGGCAATGCCGAACTTCTTGTAATAGGTGTAGATGCGACTGACCGACTGCACACCCGGATCGTTGGCGCCCGAGCAGGCCTGCTCGTCCCACGCAGCACCCGCCGCTTTCTTGTACCAATCGTAAATGCGACCCACGAAGGGAGAAATCAATTGCACGCCCGCCTCACCGCAAGCCACCGCTTGGCAAAAACTGAACAGCAGCGTCAGATTGCAATGGATGCCCTCGCGTTCAAGTTGCCTTGCCGCCTCAATGCCTTCCCAAGTGGCTGCAATCTTGATCAAGACCCGATCGCGCCCCACCCCGGCCTTTTCATACATGGCCATCAGGCGACGGGCCCGCGCCGCGGTGAGGTGGGCATCAAAGGACAAGCGCGCGTCCACTTCGGTGCTGACACGCCCCGGGACCACCTTCAGAATTTCCAAGCCAAACCGCACCAAGACACGGTCCACGATCTCATCGAGCGAGCTGCCACGATGGGCTTGGACCGTTTCTGCCAAGAGGGGCGCATAGTCCGGCTGCTGCACCGCTTTGAGAATCAATGAGGGATTCGTCGTGGCGTCGCGCGGGGTGAATTGCGCCAGTTGCTTGAAATTCCCTGTGTCGGCAACGACCGTGGTGAATTGTTTGATTTGTTCAAGTTGATTCATAAGACTCTCATCTCTGTTCCAAGGGGCTCAGGCTGGCAGCACAGACACGCCCTGGTCCGTCCACTGCAAGCTCACCTCGCTGTCCACGGCCCACGGTGAGCGCACCTGGTTGCACACCACAAAAATATCACCCAATTCAGTACGCACCTTGAGTTCCAGCACGGCACCCAGGTAAGCGCAATGCAAAACCTTTCCTGGCAACCCCGAGGCGCCACGATCGTCCACCGTCCATGCCTGGGGCCGCACGGCCACTTTCACCGGACCTGGCGCGGTGGCCTGGCGCGCGGGGGCTTGCAGCGGTCCCAAACGAACACAGCCTTGCGCGTCCACATGCGCATCCATGATCATGGCCTCACCCATGAAGTCGGCCACAAAGGCACTGGCCGGCGCTTCATACAACTCACGCGGCGTCCCTTGCTGGGCGATACAGCCTTTGTCCATCACGACGATTTGATCGCTCACCGCCATGGCTTCGCTCTGGTCGTGAGTGACGTAAGCCACCGTCAATGACAGTCGCTGCTGCAAGGCACGAATGTCCTCTCGCATGCTGCGCCGCAAGGCCGCATCAAGATTGGACAGCGGCTCATCAAAGAGCATGACACTGGGCTCGAGAATGAGCGAGCGCGCCACTGCCACCCGTTGCTGCTGCCCCCCCGACATTTCGCCCGGCCAGCGGGTGTCAAATCCGGACAGCCCCACCAGTTCCAACGTGGCCCTGGCCCGCTCGTGGGCCGAGCGTTTGTCCACACCCTGCACCACCAGGCCGTAGGACACGTTATCGATCACATTCATGTGAGGAAAAAGCGCGTAGCTTTGAAACACCATGCTCACATCGCGCTGTGACGGACCCAAGGCAGTCACGTCTTGGCCATCGATGAGGATCTGACCTGAGGAGGGAGCTTCCAGACCCGCCACCATGCGCAAGGTGGTGGTCTTGCCGCAACCAGAAGGGCCCAGCAAGGTGGTCAGACTGCCCTTTCGAATCCTCAAATCAATGCCTTGAACCACCAAGGGTGACGAATCGTCGCCATACCGCTTGGTCACCTGCCGCAATTCAATACCCCAACTCATGCCATGACTCCCGCTGGGTGGCTCCGATGATCAGACACACGCCGGCCCAATTGACGCTCTCCCACCAGGGCTTGAATGGCAGCCGTGGCAAGAGACATTAGGACAATCAGCACGCTGCAATAAGCCAAAGCCACACCATAGTCGCCATTGCCCACGCGACCGATGATGTAAGTGGTGGCCAATTCGTTTTCGGCGGTCACCAAAAAAATGACGGCCGACACCGTGGTCATGCTCCGCACAAAGCTGTAAACCAAGGCCGCCACGAGCGCTGGCTTCAGCAAAGGCAACACCACCCGGCGCAAGGTGGTGGCGGTGCCCGCTCTGAGCATCGCACTGGCCTCATCCAAGGAACGGTCCAATTGCTTGAAGCTGGCAGTGCCAGCTCTGACGCCCACGGGCACATTGCGAAAAACAAAGCACAACACGATGATGAGAGCGGTGCCCGTCAACTCAAAGGGCGGCACGTTGAATGCCAGGATGTAGCTGACCCCCAGAACAGTGCCAGGGATGGCAAAGGCCAGCAGCGCGGAAAATTCAAAGGCACGCTGCCCTGCGAACTCGGTGCGTGCCAGCAGCCAACTGATGGTCAAACCCAAAGCCGCACACAAGGGCGCCGCGATGGCAGCGAGCTTGAAGGTGGTGAACAACGAGTTCCATGCCGAGCCCGCCCAGACCAGGCCATGGGCGCTCCACTGGACATCAAAAGCCGTCTTGAAGTGCGCCCAGGTGGGCGTGAAATCACGGCCCCAAGTCTGGACGAACCCGCCGGAGAACGCGAACAGATAGACCACCGCGGTAAAGATCAGCCACGGGGTGCCCAAGGTCCAACACAAGCGCCGCAATCCCTCGGGCAATGTCAGGGGCATGCCTCCGTCTCCCTTGCCCGACACGGTGGTGTAACTCGCCCGTCCGAGCACGCGCTGCTGCAAAAAGAAAACCGCCAACGCAAAGCCAGTCAAGATCAGCGCCAGCGACGCAGCTCGCCCTTGGTCATACTGCGCGCCCACAATGGCAAAAAAGATTTCCGTGGACAACACCGCGTATTGGCCACCGACGATGATGGGGTTGCCAAAATCGGCGATGCTCTCAATGAAACCCACCAAGAACGCATTGGCCAAGCCGGGCTTGAGCAACGGCAGCGTCACCGACATGAAGGTGTGTTGACGCGAAGCCCGCAAGGTTTGCGCGGCTTCTTCCAAGCTGGGTGAAATGCCCTGGACCACACCCCGAATGATCATGAATGCGATGGGGGTGAAAGCGAACATCTGCGCAAGCCACGTACCAAACAGGCCATAGAACCACCGAGTCGGCGGCAGTCCAAAGGCCCACTCCAACACCTGGTTCACGAGCCCTGCCCGTCCAAAAAGCAAGATCAGCCCCAGGCCCACGACAAACGGCGGCGTGATGATGGGCAACAAGGCCAGCAGACGCAAAGCGCCGCCAAATCGAAAACGCCCCCGTTCCGACAGCAAGGCCAGAACCAATCCCATGACCGTGGTTCCCGCAGCGGTCAACAGGGCCAGGAAGAGGGTATTCCAAGCCACACCGCATCGCACGCCGCCGGCCAGACATGACAGGCCCCACACCCGCTCATGACCCAAGCGTTCGGCCAAGGCCTGCAATGACCCGCGGCCGGTGTCATCGATGAAAGCCCCCAAAAGGCTCTTGCCCACGGGCAGCGCCACAAAGAGCAACAGCAGCGCCGAACAAAGAACAACCGCACAGGCCACGAAGGCATTGCCCCGACATGCCCCCAATCGCGCCAAGCCACATCCCAGCACCATCAGCAAGGCAGCCAAGACCGCCACGGCCCCCAGCCCCATACCGATCTGACCTGCGGGCAGAGGTCCCCACCAACCATTCAAGAATTCGAAGGCCCAGCCCTGCAGCCCAATGGCAAAGCCCCCACCCAGCAGTGTCAGCAGGCCGAGCCCAGCGGCCAACACCCAAACCAAGCCCACTCGCCGAGAACCTCCATCCCACCCAGCGGTCACCAAGCAAAGCCCCAAGGCGATGAACCCCACCGCGAGCCATGGGCGCCCGTGCACGGCCATCTGCATCAAGCCATTGGCCGTGAGCGGACCACCAAAAAGCCCTGCAAAGGTGGCAGCGACGCTGAGATCTTGAGGAAAGTACCAAGGCAGGGCCGCATAGGCGGCCAGGCCGGCCAGACTCCAGATCAGCGCGGGAGTGAGTTGACGTCCTTTTCCCACTTGCCTATCAATCGCTTGCGCTCTGCCGACGATCCGTACTTCGCGTAGTCGTAATCAATGAACTTGATCTTCTTGTCCGGCCCGATCACGTAGACG
>RFSP01000021.1 GCA_009923895.1 Betaproteobacteria bacterium
GTTGTACGACCGCGTGCACTCGCGAGAGATTGCGTCTTATGGTGGCGTTGTGAACACCATGCCGCATTTTTCGGCTTTCGCTGTGCTGTTTGCGATGGCCAATTGCGGATTGCCCGGAACCGCTGGATTCGTGGGTGAGTGGATGGTGATTTTGGGCGCCGTCAAGGTCAATTTCTGGCTGGGCGCAGTGGCTGCCACCACACTCATATTTGGCGCGGCCTACACCTTGTGGATGGTCAAGCGGGTCTACTTCGGGGAGGTGGCCAACGCGCACGTGGCCGAACTTCAAGACATCAATGCCCGCGAATTTCTCATGTTGGCCATTTTGGCCATCGCCGTCTTGGCCATGGGTCTGATTCCCAAGCCGGTGACGGATGTCATGCACACCTCGGTGGTCGAGCTGATGAAGCTGGCAGCCGCAACCAAGCTGCCTTGAGATCGGGTGGGACTGTCCATGAACTCGATGAATGTCGTAACTCCTGAAATCATTTTGCTGGCCATGGCCTGCGTGGTGGCCTTGGTCGATCTCTGGGTCACCGACCCGGCGCGGCGGCCGACCTTCTGGTTGACCCAAGCCACCTTGGTGGTGGTGGGAGCCCTGCATCTGCTGGCCTTTGATCAAGGCACCACGGCATATGCCCTCAACCGCATGGTGGTGGCCGACCCGATGGGGCACTTGTTGGCTTTCTTTGCCTGCGTTGCGGTCTTGATCACGGTGGCCTACGCGCAACCGTACTTGGCCGTGCGCGACATGCTCAAGGGCGAGTTCTTCATCTTGTCGATGTTTGTATTGCTGGGCATTTGCGTCATGTGTTCGGCCAACAACTTCTTGGTGGTTTATCTCGGCCTGGAGTTGATGAGCCTGTCGCTTTACGCATTGACGGCCTTGCGTCGAGACCATGCCACGGCCACGGAAGCGGCCATGAAGTACTTTGTGCTGGGCGCTTTGGCCAGTGGCTTCTTGCTCTATGGCATGTCCATGATGTATGGCGCCACGGGCACCTTGGACATTCCCAAGGTCTTTGACCGCATCGCCACGGGTCACATCAACCGAGACGTGTTGACCTTTGGCGCCGTCTTCATCGTGGCGGGACTGGCCTTTAAGCTGGGCGCAGTGCCCTTCCACATGTGGGTGCCCGATGTGTATCAGGGCGCACCCACGGCGGTCACTTTGTTGATCGGCGGAGCCCCCAAATTGGCCGCTTTTGCCATCACCATGCGCCTCTTGGTGGAAGGAATGCTGGGCGTGGCCGTCGACTGGCAACAAATGTTGGTGGTGCTGGCCGTCGGGTCCCTGGTCATTGGCAATCTGGCCGCCATCGCCCAAAGCAACCTCAAGCGCATGCTCGCTTACTCGACCATTGCGCAAATGGGGTTCTTGCTGCTGGGCATGAGTGTGGGCGTGGTGAGCGGCAACACACTTTCAGCGGGCAACGCCTACAGCTCGGCCATGTTTTATGTGGTGTCTTACGTGTTGACCACGCTGGGCACTTTTGGTTTGATCCTCTATCTCTCCAGCGAAGGGTTTGAGAGCGAGGAAATCTCAGACCTCGCGGGGCTGGGCAAGCGAGCCCCCTGGCTGGCCGGTGTCATGGCCGTGTTCATGTTGTCTTTGGCGGGCATTCCCCCGTTTGTGGGCTTTTACGCCAAGCTCGCGATCCTGCAGGCCTTGATCACGACCAACTTAACGGGCAATTTGGTTCTGGCTCTCGTGGCCGTGTTGTTCTCTTTGGTCGGTGCGTTCTACTACCTGCGACTCATCAAGGTCATGTTCTTCGATGAGGCTCGCGACGTGCGGCCGATTGAGCGCAGCTCTGGAATCAGCAGCGTGTTGGCACTCAATGGCGCTGCGGTCTTGTTGTTTGGCGTTGTCCCTGACGGATTGATGTCTTTGTGCCGAGAGGCCGTGATCAAGGCGTTGTCCAGTTGATGAAGACGGCCGATGCTCATTTGATTGAGCATTTTGTCTCTTCCGAGCCTCGCCTGAGCGGCGGCTACCTCACCGTGGTGAGGGACACGGTGTGCTTGCCAGACGGCTCTCACGCCACTCGAGAGTATGTGCGTCACCAAGGCGCCGTGGCGGTGGTGCCCCTGCTAGACGACGGACGGATTGTCATGGTGCGACAGTACCGGCATGCCGTCGGCCAGGTGTTGGTGGAGTTCCCTGCGGGCAAGCTCGATCCGGGCGAGTCGGTGCTGCAATGTGCCATTCGAGAGTTGCGTGAAGAAACGGGCTACGAGGCCGCTCAGTGGGCGAGGGCGGGTGTGTTTCACAACGCTGCCGCCTATTCCACCGAAAAGATGGAGATTTGGTTTGCACGGGGCCTGAAGCCGGGTGCGCAAAGACTCGACCCCGGCGAGTTTTTGGAGGTACAGGCCATGCCTGTGTCCTCGCTGGATCAGCTGGCCCAACGGGGCGAGTTGTCTGACATGAAAACCATGATTGGCCTTCAGTGGCTTCAAAAATGGCTCAGTGGGTCATGGCCGCTTGAATGGGTGCATCCTGCGTCTGCTTGAAGCATCCGTAGAATACCGTCTATGAAGGTTCTGAACCTCAGATGCACACACGGCCACACCTTTGAAGGCTGGTTTGGCTCGGAAGACGATTTCCTGGACCAAAATGGCCGGGGCCTCGTGGAGTGTCCGCTGTGCGCCGACCGTGTCATCACACGCATGCCCACGGCACCGCGTCTGAACCTGTCGGGGTCGAAAGTGTCAGAAAAAGAGGCACAGCCCGCAGCGCCTTCTCAAGACCCCACCGCAGTGGCCAACGCGGCCACCATGGAGGGTTTGCAGGCCCTGTGGTTGCAGACGGTCCGCAATGTCTTGGAGAACACCGAAGATGTGGGCGAACGATTTCCCCAAGAAGCCCGACGCATCCATTTTGGTGAAGCACCGTCCCGCGGCATTCGCGGTCAGGCCACCCCACAGGAGCAGGCTGCATTGCTCGAAGAAGGCATCGAAGTGATGGCCTTGCCCATTCCATCGGCCCTCAAGGGCCCCGTGCAATAACGCGGTAGCAAAAATTTCAGCGGCTGTTCAACAGTCTGCCAGGGTTCATCAGATTTTGAGGGTCTAACGCCCCTTTGATGGCATGCATCATGGACAAAGCGACTTTGGATTTGCGCAGCTGCAACTCCTCGCGCTTGAGCCATCCGATGCCGTGCTCGGCTGAAATGGAACCGCCCATGGCTTGAACGGCGTCGTAAACCACCCGGTTGATCTCTGCTTCGTGATGGGCCAAAAAAGACGCTGCTTCGTGGCCTGGTGGCGCTTGCACGTTGTAGTGCAGATTGCCATCCCCCAAATGGCCAAAGTTGACGAGCCGCGCGCCTGGAAATCGGGTGAGGAGTTGGGCGTCAGTGCTCTGAACGAAGTCGGGGATGGCCGAGATGGGCAAAGAGATGTCATGTTTGACATTGAGGCCTTCTTCGGATTGCGCCAGCGGAATGGACTCGCGCAAATGCCACAAGGTCTTGGATTGAGCCAAAGTCTCTGCCAGGGCCGCATCTTGCGCCAGGCCCCTTTCCAAAGCCTGTTCCAGGAAGCTCTCGAACCGCTGGCGAGCCGCGGGCTCTTCGTCGGTATCGGTGGCTTCAATCAGCACCGACCAAGGGCTGGGGGAGAGCGGTCGGGGCAATGACGGGAAATGGCGGGCCACCAGTTCCAGTGAAAACTGGTTCATGACCTCGAAACCTGTCAATGAGGCACCCAGGCGGTTTTGCGCCAGACCCAAGAGGTCCACGCAATCGTTCAAGTGGCGGCTGGAGACGAGGGCGGTGACGGTGCTTGTGGGGGCGGGGAACAACTTCAGTGTGGCCGCGGTGATGATCCCCAAGGTCCCTTCACTGCCGATCATGAGATGTCGCAAGTCGTAGCCGGTGTTGTCTTTGCGCAGCCCGGACAGCCCCTCCCACACCTCGCCCTGCGGATTCACCACCTCCAATCCGAGGCACAGGTCGCGGGCATTGCCATATCGAAGCACCTGCGTCCCACCTGCATTGGTGGCCAAATTGCCCCCGATGGTGCAACTGCCTTCGGCGGCCAGGCTCAAGGGAAACAACAAAGACGCCGCATGGGCCGCCTCTTGCACCGATTGCAGAACGCACCCGGCTTCCACCGTCATCGTCAGGTTGGCCGTGTCCAAACGCCGAATTCGATTCATGCGCTTGAGAGACAGCAGCACCTGCGTGGCAGACTCGTCGGGGATGCCGCCCCCCACCAAACCCGTATTGCCCCCCTGAGGCACGATGGACACGCCTTGTTGGACACAGGCTCGCACAACCTGAGCCACTTCGGCCGTGCTGTGGGGCAACACCACCGCAAGGGCGCGTCCCTTCCAGCGCTTGCGCCAGTCGTTTTGCCAAGCGCTGAGATCGCCTTCGGTCAACACGTGGGCGGCTCCCACGATGTCTTTGAGTGTTGGGATGAGCGGGTTCATGACAGACTTTGCCGTGCCTTGGCACGTCGCAGATGAAGGGTACAGGCAGCGAAGACGGCCACCGACAACACAATCTCAGCGGCCGGCCACCCTCGAGTGGCAATGGGGTCACTCCACACCCGGACGCAACCTTCCAGCATGTACAGCCACACCCACAAACACATGACTTGGTGGCTTCGCAAGCGCCCTTTGACCATGCCCCAAAGCGGCCAAAGCAGAGGCAGGACTTTCAGCGCCAGCGTGCCAGAACCTGTGGGGGCGCCCCAAAGTTCCCAGATGATGCAAAGGACCGCGAGTGACGATGCGAGCGCGAGGGCCGCACGGGCGGCTCCTGTGTGCTCGAGGTCCTCGCTGGTACCGCGGTTGTCCAAGACTTCTGACATGCTGGCATGATAGTCGCCGTGAAGCCCTCGCAGTCACCCCATGGCCCCATCGCCCCCGAAACCTTGGGGTCGAGCCTGGCCCCTTCCAAGGCAAGTGCTTGGCGGCGTTGGCCCTGGAAGGGCACGCTCAGGGTGCTTGGCCAGCGTTTTCGCGAGGATCGGCTGGGCTTGACGGCAGGTAGCCTGACCTTCACCACGCTCATTTCGCTGGTGCCTTTGCTCACGGTCATGCTCGCTGTCTTCACGGCCTTCCCCATGTTCTCGTCGTTTCAGGTGGCCTTGGAGAAGTACTTTCTGCAGAACTTGGTGCCCGATTCCATTGCCAGGCCTGTGCTGGCGGCACTCACCCAATTTGCCTCCAAAGCCCACCGCATCGGCGTCATGGGCCTGTTTGGTTTGGTGGTGACGGCGCTGGCGCTCATGTTGACCATTGACCACACGCTCAATCGCATCTGGCGGGTGCCCAGACCCCGCCCGCTGGGGCAACGTGTCCTGATCTACTGGGCGGCTTTGACGTTGGGACCTTTGCTTCTGGGCGCCAGCCTGACGCTCACCTCCTACGCCTTTTCGGTGTCGGCCGGTTGGGTCCGCGCCATGCCGTCCTCGATGAGCCAGGTGGCGGAGCTGATTCAATTCTTGCTCTTCACGGCCTCGGTGGCGGGCTTGTTCCACTACGTGCCCAACACCCAAGTCCGCTGGACCCATGCATGGGCGGGGGCCCTGTTTGTGTCCATCGCATTCGAATTGGCCAAGAAGGGCTTGGCCTGGTACGTGAGCGCCGTGCCAGCCTACGCCACCATCTATGGGGCCTTTGCGGCAGTGCCCATCCTTTTGTTGTGGATCTACTTGGTGTGGCTCATTGTGTTGTGGGGGGCGGTCATCGCCGCTTATGCTCCAAGTCTCACCATGGGGGTGACGGACGGAAAGGACCTTGTCGGTCAGGACTTTTCACTGGGTGTGTCACTGTTGTCTTGTCTGGACGCCGCGCGACAGCAGCCTGACTTTGGCTCTACCTGTCTGGAGTTGGCCCGTCAGACCCAGTCCGACCCTTTGCGAGTGGCACAGCTCCTCGAGCGCATGATGCATTGGGGATGGGTTCGACGACTCGAAGAGGATTCCGATCCTGGGAGCGCCGATGGCGCAGGTGCGCGCTATGTCTTGTTGGCGGACCCGTCAACCACCTTGGCTCAGCCCATGTTGGACGCCTGCTTGGCCGCTCCGCATCCTGCCTTGGATCTCTTGCGTCAGCGTTGGATGTGGCATCGGCTGACCCTTCGCGATTTGATCCGCTGATCCGTTCAAGCGCGTGCGGACATCCCATCGCGCAGGCCATCGAGGAGGGCGTCGAGGAGGGCGTCGGGGGCCTCGGCCATCACGGCATGTCCGCAATCCAAATGCACCACACGGGGACTCAGTGCTTGTACGAGGGGGGCCACCGCTTTGGGCGACGTCATCTGGTCTTTGCGACCCAAGACCAAGGTGACGGGCGCGTGCACCTGCGCAGCCGCCTTCTCCAAACCCGTGTAAGCGTCACAGGCGGAGAAATCGTGGTGAAAGAGATTTCCGAGGCGGTAGCGACTGAAGGTGCGGCGCATGAGGGCCAGGTTGCTGCCGTGCAAACTGAATCCCGGCCCTGGGTGCGAAGGCTTGGCGGCATGGGTGGAGATCGACAATGAATTCACCAGTTGCATCGCCTTTAAAGGATCGTCCAGCGACATTTGCAAGAGGGTGGAGGACACCTTCATGGGATAGGCCGTGCCCACCATGAAGAGGCCCTGAATTTGGCCAGCCAACTGGCTGGCCGCTTCCAGTGCAATCAAGCTGCCCATGCTGTGCCCAACCAAGAAAACCTCAGACCCATGGCAGGCGCGCACCAGGTCCGCCAGCCAGGCGCCCGCAGCTTCGACGTTGAGTGCAGGGCCGGGGGTTCTCCCATGGCCGGGCAGATCGACGGCCATCACGTTGTAGCCATGGTGGGCCAAGAACCGGCTCTGAAGGATCCACACGCTGTGATCGTGCAAAGCACCGTGGATGAAAACGACACCCGGCTGGCCTTCGATCCAGGGTTTCCCGCCTGTGTAGGCGTAGGCTTCTTGACCTTTGACGTCGATCTTCATGATGATTTCTCCGCGGCCTTCAGCCCTCGTGACAGGTCGTCCAACAGGTCTTGAACGTCTTCCAGACCAATGGACAACCGGATCGTCCCCGGGCCGATTCCAGCAGACTGCAAGGCCGCGTCGTCCATCCGAAAATGCGTGGTCGAGGCAGGGTGAATCACCAGCGACCGGCAATCCCCCACATTGGCCAGATGAGAAAAGATTCGCAGGGCCTCAATGAAGGCCTTGCCTTGAGAGCGTCCGCCTCGCAGGTCAAAGCTGAACACCGCCCCGCTGCCCTTGGGGAGCAGCCGTTGTGCCAACGCATGGTCGGCATGGGTGGGCAGCTCCGGATAAGCCACCTCGGCCACCAAGGGATGTTGGCTGAGAAATTGAACCACTTGGCGTGTGTTGGACACATGTCGATCCATGCGCAAGGACAGCGTCTCCAGTCCTTGCAGGAGCAGCCATGCCGTGTGTGGGCTCATGCAAGCGCCAAAATCGCGCAGGCCCTCGCGTCGGGCCCTGAGGAGAAAGGCGCTGGTGGTGCTCTCTTCGGTGAACACCATGCCGTGAAAACCTTTGTAAGGCTGGCTCAGTTCTGGAAAGCGGCCGCTGGCTTCCCAATCAAAGAGGCCCCCATCCACCAACACCCCGCCGACAACGGTGCCGTGTCCGCCAATGAATTTGGTGGCTGAATGCATCACCAGATCCGCACCCAGTTCAAGGGGGCGCAGCAGACACGGCGGTGTGAAGGTGGCATCGACCAAGAGGGGAAGGCCCATTGCGTGCGCCAATTCGCTCACGGCGGGAATGTCCAGCACCTTGAGTCGCGGGTTGCCCAGGGTCTCGGCAAAGAAAAGGCGGGTCTCGGGGCGAACGGCCGACTTCCAGGCCTGGAGGTCGCTCGGATCCACAAAGGTGGTCTCAATGCCAAATCGAGCCAAGGTGTAATGCAGCAGGTTGTGGCTGCCGCCATACAGTGCATTGGAGGCCACCACGTGGCAGCCGGCGCCGGCGAGCGTGGAGATCGCCAGGAGAAGCGCGGCCTGGCCGCTGGCCGTGGCGATGGCACCAACGCCTCCTTCCAGCGCGGCCATGCGTTCTTCAAAGACCGCCGTGGTCGGGTTGCTGATGCGGCTGTACACATGGCCCGCACGCTCCATATTGAACAGCGCTGCGGCGTGTTCGGCGCTTTCAAACACAAAGCTGGTGCTCAGGTGCAGTGGCACGGCACGGGCGCCAGTGGAAGGGTCGGGCCCCGCACCAGCGTGCAGGGCCAAGGTCTCAAATCCGGGGTTTGAATATCCAGCCATTTCACTTGCTCCAGGGCTTGGGTCACTGTGCATTGTGGGCTATATTGGGTTCTTCTCCTGAAGGGAAAACGTGATGAAAGTCAGTGACATTCTCCGTGTCAAAGGCGCCGCGCTTTACACCACCACCCCCGACTCACGGCTGGCCGATGCCGTGCACCAAATGGCGGATTTGGACATCGGATCCCTGGTGGTCATGGAGTTTGGCGATTTGGTGGGCATGCTGACTTTCCGCGAGGTGATGGGGGCGGTGGTGAAGAACGGCGGGCTGTTGGGCGGCGCCTTGGTGCGATCGGCCATGGACGACGCCCCCATTACCTGCACGCCGCAGACCGAAGTCAACGAGGTGCGCCGCATGATGCTTCAGTGGCACGCCCGCTACATGCCCGTGATGGACCACCGCTCGCTCATGGGCGTCATTTCTTTGTATGACGTGGCCCGTGCCGTGGTGGAGGCTCAGGACTTTGAGAACAAGATGCTCAAGGCCTACATTCGGGATTGGCCTGAGGAGGGCCAAGACGCTGAACTGCGCAAGCCGCAGAGCCCTTGACCTTTTATTGCCCGGCTCCAGGTTCGGCAATCCTCCCCCCGCTGTCCTGCCTACAATGGCGGGATGTCTGGATCCACGCTCGGTCTCCTTTTTCGTGTCACCAATTTTGGCGAGAGCCATGGCCCGGCCATCGGTTGCGTGATTGATGGGTGTCCGCCCGGCATGGCGCTGTCCGCCGAAGACATTCAACCCGATTTGGATCGGCGCCGCCCAGGCACGAGCCGCCACGTCACGCAGCGGCAAGAATCTGACGCCGTCGAGATCCTCTCGGGCGTATTCGAGGGTCAAACCACCGGAACGCCCATTGCGCTGTTGATTCGCAACACCGACTCGCGCAGCAAGGACTATGACAATTTGCTGGACACCTTCCGTCCGGGGCATGCCGATTACACCTATTGGCGCAAATACGGGCTACGTGACCCGCGAGGCGGCGGCCGCTCATCGGCACGGCTGACGGCCCCCACGGTGGCCGCGGGGGCGGTGGCCAAGAAGTGGTTGAATCAACACGCAGGCATCCGTTTTCGCGCTTGGATGAGCGCGTTGGGGGACGTGGAAATCCCCTTTGAAGACGAATCTCAGATCGATCTCAATCCGTTTTTTGCGCCCAACGCGCACATCGTTTCCAAGCTGGAAGCCTTCATGGATGCTTTGCGAAAGTCGGGCGACTCTTGCGGTGCGCGCATCACCGTCGTGGCCCGAGGGCTGCCGCCCGGTTTGGGTGAGCCTTTGTTCGATCGACTCGACGCCGACATTGCACACGCCATGATGGGTCTTAACGCCGTCAAAGCGGTGGAAATCGGCGATGGCACAGCGGTGGTGAGCCAGCGTGGCAGTCAACACGGTGACGAGTTGACGCCCGAAGGCTTTGCCTCCAATCATGCCGGGGGCATCCTGGGAGGGTTGTCCACGGGCCAAGACGTGGTGGTGCACCTGGCCATCAAGCCCACCAGCTCCATTCGTCTGCCCAAGCGGTCGGTGGACCGTCAGGGTCAGCCCACGGTGGTGGAAACGCATGGGCGACACGATCCCTGCGTGGGCATCCGTGCGGCACCCATTGCCGAAGCCTTGCTCGCCTTGGTGGTGATGGATCACGTGTTGCGACACCGGGCGCAATGCGCCGATGTGGCGCTGCCCGTTCACCCCCTGCCTGCGAAGCGATGACTCGACCTCGATTGGTCGAGTTTGGGACGCTGTCGTTTGCTTACTTCGCAGCGTTGGGGCTTTTTGCGCCCTACGCCTCGTTGTGGTTCAGCGCCTTGGGTTTCTCGACCATGGCCATCGGGATCATCTCGGCGCTTCAGTCATGCTCCCGACTTTTGGCGCCCTATGCGTGGAGTTGGGCGGGAGACCATTCAGGCCGGCGCGTTGAATTGATTCGATTGGCCACTGTGGGGTGCGTGCTGGCATCCTTGGGCCTGCTGGGGGTGGAGGGCGCGGTGGCCGTGGCCTGCATGACCGGCTTGCTGTACCTGGCCAACAGCGGGGTGGTGCCGCTGTACGAGACGGTTCTGGCCCATTTGCTGCAGACCGATGAGGGGATGGACCGGGCGCGTTACGGACGCGTGCGCATGTGGGGATCGGTGGGATTCATCCTTTCCGTGGGTCTGTTTGGTGCCTGGTTTCAGTGGGGGGGTATCCAGACCTTTCCTTGGACGGTGGCAGGGATCAATGCCTTTTTGCTGTGGGCTGCTTTTCGCTTGTCTCCCACTAGAGCGAGCGCCACGCACGATGAACCGCCACCGCCCGTGTTGGGGCGCCTGCGCAAACCCGAGGTGCAATGGTTTTTCTTGTCCATCTTCTTTACGGTCTTGGCCCACAGCGTGATGGGCGGCTTCTTTTCGCTCTATCTCGAAAAGTTGGGCTACGGGCCGGCGGCCATTGGCGTGCTTTGGGCTTTGGCGGTGGCCGCTGAGATTGTCTTTTTTGCCACCCAAGGCCGGTGGTTGCGGTTCGGCTCGCCCCATGATTGGTTGATCTTTGTGGCGGCGATCACCGCGATTCGATTTGCCGTGACGGCTGGGCTGGGGACCTGGACTTTGGCGCTTGTTTTGGCGCAGCTGACCCACTCGGTGACTTTTGCGGGGCATCACGCCTCCTGCATCGTTCTCATCAGTCGATATTTCCCAGACCGGGCCAGAGGGCGCGGGCAGGCTCTGTACGCCATGTTGGGCTATGGCGTGCCGGGTGTGCTGGGCGGATTGGGTGGCGGCTGGCTCATTTCGCACCTGGGGTTTGAGGCGGCCTTCTGGGCCAGTGCCGCCTCTGGGGCCCTGGCGCTGCTGTGTGCGTGGCGTGCACGTCAGACAGATGCTGCGCGGGCGCACCCTGCAGACGGTCCGTCGCCTCCGCTGCTCAGCCCCTAAATTCGTCGATTTGTCGCATTCAAATGTCAGAGTGGGGGGATTTCCCTCTAGACTCGCGCCCGGCTCGGCCTGGTGTCGTTGGATCAGTGTTGAAAAGGTGGTTTGTGAAGTCCAAAACGGTTGCATGGATCTTGGGGGTGGGGCTGCTGGCCGCGCTGGCGGCGCTGGCCATTTCAAGGTCGGGTTCAAAAACGGCCACCAAAGAAGAAAAGCCCCCCTTGGAATTTTCTGCCCAAGAGGTGGTGAATCCACTGCTCGCGCCCATGGACGAGCGCATCGAATTTTCCGGACCGTTGGTGGCACCCGGGACCGCCGTGGTGCGATCCAAAGCGGCTGCCACCTTGACCACTTTGGAAGTGTCCGAAGGCAGCCGTGTGAAGCGGGGTCAGGTGCTGGGACAGCTGGATTTGTCGGAGTTGAACCATCGACAGGCTGAGCGAACCGCTCAACGAGACGCTGCGCGCGCCAGCCTGCAACAGGCCGAGCGGGCCCATGCGCAAAACGAAAGGTTGTCTGCCCAGCGGTTCATCTCCGATGCCGCATTGGACCTGTCCAAATCGACCTTGGATGCCGCCAAAGGCCAGGCCATCGCGGCCGAAGCGGCCTTGAACACCCTGCGGGCAGCCGCCAAAGAAGCGGTCTTGGTGGCGCCCATTCAAGGCATCGTCTCCAAGCGTCACGTGCTTCCCGGCGAAAAACTCAGTCTCGAACAGCCCGTGGTCACGGTGGTGGATCTGTCCACCTTGGAGCTCGCTGGCGCGGTGGGGACGCACGAAGTGTCCCGGGTGCGTCCTGGCATGCCGGTGGAAGTGAGTGTTGAAGGGGTGTCTCGCAAGTTCGCTGGCCAGATCGCCCGCGTGGCGCCGGCCGCGGAGCCTGGCACGCGTTCGATCGGGGTCACCGTGACTCTGGCCAATCCGAAAGAAGAACTGCGGGCCGGCATGTTTGCCGCGGCACAACTTCGCTTGGCCGATCCGCAATCGCGATGGACCGTGCCCTCCAGCGCCGTGTCGGTGGTGTCTGGTCAAAACACCGTCTGGGTGTTGGCCGATGGCCGGTTGCAGCGCCGCGCCGTGCAGTTGGGTCGGCGTGACACGCAAGCAGACCGCGTGGAGGTGCTCGAAGGCTTGAAGGGCGATGCCCAAGTCCTGGCTGTTCGATTTGACAACCTTCGCGAGGGAGGTGCTGCCTTTGTCAGACCCACGGCGGCGGGGTCTGCAGGCTCGGCCCCATCGGTGACTCCGGCGACCGCAGCGTCTTCCGCGGCCGCATCTCGGTAAGCCCAGAGAACGGCCATGTGGATCACTCGCGTTTCCATACGCTACCCCGTTTTCGCCACCATGGTCATGGCCGCCCTGTGCGTGCGGGGCTGTTTGCCTACCAGCGCTTGGGGGTCGAGCAAATGCCCGACATCACTTTGCCTGGGGCTTGGGTGGAAGTGATGTATCCCGGCGCTTCACCCGAGGCCGTGGAGCGTGAATTGGCCAAGCCCTTGGAAGAATCGGTCAACACCATTGCCGGGATACGCCGCCTCACCTCGCGGAGTCTGGAAGGGCGTGCACAGATGCAGGTGGAGTTCACGCTGGATGTGGACATGGGTCGTGCCATGCAAGATTTGCGTGATCGCATCTCGGCGGCGCAGGCCGGATTCCCCAAAGACGCCAAACAGCCCACCATCGCTCGCTGGAACACAGAAAACTCACAGCCGGTCATCACGCTGGCCTTGATGTCTACCAAGCGCAATTTGCGTGAACTCTCCATCTGGGCTGAGCAAGACATTGCCCGTCGTCTGCAGCGGGTGGAAGGGGTGGCCCGAGTGGATGTGGGGGGCGTCACACGCCGCGAAGTCCGTGTGGACCTGGACCCGGAGCGCTTGCGGGCCTATGCCATCACGCCGGCGGAAATCTCCACAGCGCTGCGAGAGGCCAATGCCGATCAGCCGGTGGGCGTGTTGGCTGACGACAGACAAGACACTTTGCTGCGTATTGAAGGACGCATGCGCGAGCCCAAGCAATTCGAAGACGTGATCGTCGCGCGCAGGGGCGCGCTGGCCCTCACGCTCAAAGATTTGGGCGTTTTGGTCGAGCGCGAACGTGAGGCCGATTCCACCGCGCGCATCAACGGGCAGCGGGCCGTCAATTTCAATGTCTTCAAGCAGCAAGATGCCAATGTCGTGGCCACGGGTGTCGCTCTGAAGAAAGCGGTCGAGGAGCTCAGCAAGACCCTGCCGCCCGACGTGGAGCTGCGCACCCTTTATTCCACCAGCGACTGGGTCAAAGGTTCGCTCGATGGTTTGCGCCACACCCTCATCGAAGGTGCTTTGTTGACGGTGGCCATCGTCTTTCTATTTCTCCATTCGTGGAGGTCCACCGTCATCACGGGCTTGACGTTGCCCATTGCGGTGATTTCCAGTTTCATGGCCGTCCATGCCTTTGGCTTCACGTTGAACTTCATGACGATGATGGCGCTGAGTTTGTGCATCGGACTGTTGATTGACGATGCCATCGTGGTGCGCGAGAACATTGTGCGACATGTGCAAATGGGCAAGGGTCACCATCAGGCGGCTGAAGAGGGGACCCAGGAGATCGGTTTGGCGGTGATGGCCACCACGTTTGCCATTTGTGCCGTCTTTGTGCCTGTGGCGTTCATGGGGGGCGTCATTGGCAAATTTTTCTACCCGTTTGGCATCACGGTGGTGGTGGCCGTCTTGGTCAGTTTGTTTGTGAGCTTCACGCTGGACCCCATGTTGTCGTCGGTGTGGAAAGATCCCCCGTCACCGCGTCTCAATGAGCTGTGGGGCATCCGACAAGCCATTGTCGCCAGCGATCGGTTTCTGGACCTCCTGCACCGGACCTATGAGCGATTGATCCATTGGGCGTTCTCAACCCGTCGGTATCGATGCTGGGTTCCACCCATCCCGACTTATGGCCACCCCATCGACGAACATGCGCAGGTTCGAAAAGACCAGCCCCGTCATTGGCGCTGGGCCACGCTCACGCCGCGCGGTGTTGTGCTGGCCGTTGGCGCGGGCAGCTTTGTTGCTGCACTGGCCCTGGCGCCCTTGGTGGGCAGCGAGTTTGTGCCGCAAACCGACCAGGGCTACACCCAACTGTCCCTGCGTTTGCCCGTGGGTTCGAGTCTGGAGCGCACCGACCAGAAGGTGCGGCAAGTCGAGACCCTCTTGTTATCGATGCCCGAAGTCAAGTCGGTGTCCACCACGGTGGGGGGGCCTGGCGCTCGCAACCAGGCCTGGCTCAATATTGTGTTGGTGGACCGACGTGAACGGCAGCGCTCACAAAAGATGGTCGAAGACGCCATCCGTGATGCCATTGCGCGACTGCCCGGCATCGAAGTCGCCCTGGGCTTTGACCGACCCATTTATGTGGCCATCCTGGGCAACGACCCGGATGTCTTGGCGCGCATTGCCAATGAGTTTGCCGAGAAGGTCAAGAAAATTCCCGGGGCGGTGGATGTGGAATCGTCCGTCAAGCCTGGCATTCCGGCCTATGCGGTCAAACTCAAAGCCTCCGCCATCA